>JAKOQD010000070.1 GCA_029778515.1 Actinomycetes bacterium | reverse complement strand
GAACAACCGCCGGCCCTCCGGTGAATGCGCGATGCCGCGTTCCACCACCTTGTGCGCGGGAATCCCGTCCAGCCGCTTGCCCTCGAACCAGATCTCACCCGACACGAGGGGGATCAGTCCGGAGATCGTCCGCAGCGTGGTCGACTTGCCCGCACCGTTGGTGCCGAGCAGCGTGACCACCTGGCCCTGTTCGACCGTGAAAGAGATGCCCTTCACCGCCTTCACCCGGCCGTAGGCGACCACCAGGTCCTTCACCTCAAGCATCGACGGCTCCATTCCCGTGGTCCTGCGCTGGGCGCTCGGCTTCCGCGGCCCATTCCGAGGGTGGCGTCCCGATGTAGGCCTCGATCACCCGCGGGTCGTTCTGCACCACGCTGCCCGGGCCTTCCACCAGCACCCCGCCGCGAACCAGGCACGCGACCCGGTCGCAAAGGTTGAAGATGAACCGCATGTCGTGCTCGATCACCAGGATCGCCAGGCCGAGGTCACGGATCCGGAAGATCAGGTCCTCGGCCTGCCGGGTCTCCTGCGGGTTCATGCCGGCGGTGGGTTCGTCGAGCAGCAGCAGCTTCGGATCGGTCGCCAGCGCGCGAGCGATCTCCAGCCGGCGCTGGTCGCCGTAGGGCAGATTGCGCGACAGCACGTTCTCCGCAGCGGTCAGCCCCACGAAGGCCAGCAGTTCCCGAGCCCGCTCGGTGGACGCCAGCTCCTCCCGTCGGTGCCGGGGCAGCCGAAACACCGCATCGATCGCATTGGTCTTGGTGCGGCAGTACATGCCCACCATGACGTTCTCCAGCGCGGTCATGTTGTGGAACAAGCGGATGTTCTGGAAGGTGCGGGCCATGCCCGAGCGCACCACCATGCGCGGCTTTGGCGGCAGCAATTCGCCGGCGAACCGCACCTCGCCGGACGTGGGCCGGTACAGCCCGGTGAGGCAGTTGAAGAAGGTGGTCTTGCCGGCACCGTTCGGACCGATCAGGCCGTAGATCTCGCCACTGTGCACGTTGAGGCTGACGTCGTTCACCGCGGTCAGACCGCCGAAGCGCATGGTCACGTGGGACGCCTCGAGCAGCACCGTCTTGGCATCCACGCGATGGCCGGGAGCAGTTGTCTGGGTCATAGTTCGAACCCCTTCTGCTCTGGGTTGAAGTGGGCGTGGCGGAGGTTCAGCTCTTCCTCGATCTCCTCCGCAAGCTCCTCGTCCTCGTCATGGAACTCCAGCTGACGACGCTCGTCGGCGATGATGCCCTCTGGACGGAACTGCATCATGAAAACCATCAGCAGGCCAAACAGCAGCAAGCGGTAGTCCGCGAAGAACCGCAGCTTCTCCGGCAGCAGCTTCAAGATGGCAGCGCCGACCAGCACACCCATCACGGTGCCCATACCGCCGAGCACCACGGCCGCCAGCAGGAATGCCGACTCCAGGAAGACGTACTGGTCAGGGGTGACCGACACGTCGTGGTGGGCCTTGACCGCACCCGCGATGCCGGCCAGGAACGCACCGCCAGCGAAGGCCAGCAGCTTCAGGGCGAAGGTGTTCACGCCCATCGCCTCGGCCGCCAGCTCGTCCTCGCGGATCGCCACCCAACCGCGCCCGATCCGGGAGTAGTTCAGGTTCATGAACACCACGATGATCAGGGCGATCACAATCAGCATCAGCCAGTAGTAGTTGGCGAAACGGCCGATCGGGACGCCCAGCAGGACGTGCGGATCACCGAAGTTGAAGCCGAAGAACTCCAGGTCGGGAATGCCGGAGATGCCGTTCGAGCCGTTGGTGATGTTCGGGCCGTCGTTTCCGTCCAGGTTGTTCATGGTGATCCGGAAGATCTCCCCGAACGCCAGAGTGACGATCGCCAGGTAGTCGCCGGAGACCCGCAGTGTTGGCGCGCCGATGATCAGGCCAAGGATGGACGCGACCGCGCCGGCGATCAGCGCCGTCACCAGGAATGGCGGCTTGATGCCGGCGTAGTGCGAGAACGCCGAGTCCGAAAGGATCGCGGCGGTGAAGGCGCCGGCGCCGAGGAACGCGATGTAGCCGAGGTCCAGCAGTCCGACCAGGCCAACCACGATGTTCAGGCCCAGCGCCGCGGCAGCGAAGATCAGCACCTGGGAGGCAATCGACATGTTCGCGTCCGAGCCGTTCTGGGTGAACGGGAACGCGAACGCCACCAGGAAAGCGGAGAAGACCAGGACGCGGTTGTTGTTGGCGGCAGCCACCCCGAGCCAGCCGAAGACCCCGAACTGGCGCAGCACCAGCACGATGCTGACCAGGAAGGCGGCGAACGTGAGGAACGCCCCGGCGTCGTTCTGGTTGAGCGCGAAGGCTGCGGCGAACAGCGCCGAACCCATCAGCAGGGCGATCCCGACGATCTGCAACCACTTGGGGCTCTTCACCCGGCCAAGGGACGGCGTCCGTGAATCCGGCAGGAAGAGCGTGGCCGCGATGGCGACCACGCCGCCGATTAGGGCCAACCAGCCGCCGATCTCGATGTTGACCAACCCACTGAGTTCGATCGCGATCGCAGCGAGCGCGACCAGCACCGTGGCCGTCGCCCCGATCGCGGCCGTCTTGGCGGTCGTATTCCACGCCACGACCTTGGCGAACCTGCCCAGCCGCGACTTGCCCACCAGCGGCGCAGCCAGGAGTAGCAGGAGCAGCACCGGCAGCAGCACGAAAAACAGCTGCAGCGGGGACGGCGCGCCGGCATAGCCGACGTCGTCGAGTGCACCGTGACCGTACGCCCACGGCAGGAAGATGGAGACGATCATCAGTACCGCGCCCACGAGGCCGATTGCTCGTGCCGGGTAGCGGTACCTGATCTTGGTCTCGTCGCTGATCACGGTTCTCATGCGCGGTCCACCACCTTGGCGCCGAGCAGACCCTGTGGCCGGAAGACCAGTACCAGGATCAGCAGGATGAACGCCCAGACGTCTTTCCAGGCGGTGGTGCCCAGGTAGTTGCTGGCCAGGGCCTCAACCAGACCTAGCACGAGGCCGCCGACCACTGCGCCGTTGATGTTGCCGATGCCGCCCAGCACGGCGGCGGTGAACGCCTTCAGACCGGCCATGAAGCCCATCCGGAAATCGATGTTGCCGTAGCGCAGCCCGTGGGCCACGCCGGCGACGGCGGCCAGACCGGCGCCGACCGCGAACGCGGCGACGATGACCCGGTCCACGTTGATGCCCATCAGCTGGGCGGTGTCACGATCCTGCGAGGTGGCCACCATCGCGCGGCCCGTCTTCGTCCGGTTCACGAAGAACCAGAGGAACGCGGTGCAGACCACCAGCGCGCCGACGGTGAAGAGCGCCGACATCTGGATGGTGACTCCGCCGACGTGAATGATCGCACCGGAGATGCCTGGAATGGCTGGAAAGGGGACGGCGCTCTTCGCGTCCGGCATGCCGGGAATGCGGCCGAAGAACAGTCGCACCACTTCCTGCAGGAACACCGAGACACCGATCGCCGAGATCAACGGCGCCAGCCGGGGCGCATTGCGCAGCGGCCGGTAGGCGAACCTTTCGGTGAGCAGCGCCACCGAGATCGACACGATCACGCCACCGAGGATCATCAACGGCAACAGCACGAACAACGAGGCGGAGACGCCCCAGTTCGTTGGTGCGCCGAGCAGCATCCAGGTGGCGAATGAGCCGAAGGCACCCATCATGAAGATCTCGCCGTGGGCGAAGTTGATCAGTTGGACGATGCCGTAAACCACGGTGTAGCCGACCGCGATCAACGCGTACAGCGAGCCGAGAGAGAGTCCGTTGAACAACTGTTGCAGGAATAGGTCCACTGCCGCTGTACCCCTTTGCTATCGACGCCACGACCCCTTGGCGCTCGTCCGCGGACGAGCGCCAAGGGCAACTAGCTCACTGGAGCTCGCCGGTCTTCTCGGCCTTCCAAGCGCCGCCGGTCACCTTGTAGACGGTCAGCACCCGGGACACCGAGTCACCGAACTCATCGAAACCGACCTTGCCGGTCGCACCGTCGAACGAGACCTTGCCGATCGCGTCGATGGTGGCCTGTCGGGCCGACTTGGCATCGGTGGCCGACGCCAGGCTGGTCTTCAGCGCAGCGATGATGGCGTTGGCAGCGTCATAGCCGTAGGCACCGTAGGCGGAGAAGCCGTCGGGGAAGCCGGCTGCCTTGTAGGCCTCGACGAAGGCCTTCGCCGAGGCCAGGGTCTCGACCGGGGCACCCACCGAGGTGGCCAGGTCACCGTCGGTGCCACCCAGCTTGATGAAGTTCGCGTCGTAGATACCGTCGCCGCCCATCAGCGGGACGTTCAGGCCGGCGGCCTTCATCTGCTTGGACAGCGGGCCCGCCTGCGGGTACTCGCCGCCGTAGTACAGGGCTTCCGGACCGGCTGCCTTGACCTTGGTGATCACTGCCGAGAAGTCGCTGTCGTCGGGGTTGATGGTTTCGGCCGCGACGACGGTGCCGCCGCCGGCCTTGAACGCCTCGGCGAAGGCCTCAGCCAGGCCCTGGCCGTAGGACTTCTTGTCGTGGACGGTGGCCACCTTCTTGATGCCGGTGCCGAGCAGGTACTGCGCGGCGAACGGACCCTGCACCGCGTCAGTGGTGCAGACCCGGAAGTAGTTGGCGTTGGGACGCTTCGGGTTGGCCAGGTCGCTGCCCTTGGTGAGCGCCGGGTTGGTGTTGGCCGGCGAGACCTGGACGATCTTGGCCGCGTCGAGCACCGGGATCACGCTCTGCGCGACCGAGGAGTTCAGCGTGCCGACCACACCGACGACGGCATCGTCGCTGGCCAGCTTGGTCGCAGCGTTCTTGCCGACATCGGGCTTGGCCTCATCGTCCTGGGCGTCCAGTTCGAGCTTCCAGCCAGGGATCACGTTCTTGTCATTGGCTTCGCGGATCGCCAGCTCGACCGAGTTGCGGATGCCGAGGCCCATCGCGGACAGACCACCCGACAACGGGACGATGACGCCGATCTTCGCGACCTTGGTGGCGCCGCCACCGCCACCGGTGCTGGCTTCAGTGCGGGAACCGCAACCAGTGAATGCCAGCGAGGCCACAACCAGGGCCACTCCGGCGAGCTTGAATGACTGAGTCTTCAAGTTTCCCTCCTCAATGTGATGGGCACCCGTCCTTGCGGGTTGGGCAAGGTTATGGGCTGCGCACACTCAAGCACCCGTGTGTGGCGGCATTGTTACAGAACCGTTGCGTCGTTCGGCAGCACCGAATCGTCGTGTCTTCTACTAATCGAGAAGATCGCGGATCACCGCGTCCGCCAGCAGTCGGCCGCGCAGGGTCGGACGCAGGTTCCCGGCCTCCAGCCGGACCAGCCCGGACGCCAGCATTCCGGGCACCCGACCAGCCTCAGAAGAGGTCAGCACGCTCACCGGAAGACCTTGTGAAAGCCGTAATTCGAGCAGCACCCGCTCGACCCTGCGTTGCTCGTCGGTGAGCAGTTCACGAGCCTGCGCGGGCGAGCTGCCGGCCGCGAGTCGGGCGCTGTAGTCGCGGGGATGGCGGACATTCCACCAACGGACGCCACCGACGTGCGAATGCGCGCCGGGCCCGATCCCCCACCAATCGTCGCCCACCCAGTAGGCGAGGTTATGCCGGGAGGCGTGGCCCGGCTGGGCCCAATTACTTACTTCGTAGGCCGAAAATCCCTGCGCGGTGAGCAACTCCTCGGCCAGCAGGTAGCAATCGGCCTGCAGGTCCTCATCCGGAGCGGGCACCTGGCCGCGGCCGATCTGGGCGGCCAGCCGGGTGCCCGGCTCGACGATCAGCGAGTAGGCGCTGACGTGGTCGGGCGCGAAGGAGAGTGCGGCCTCCAGACTCGTCCGCCAGTCATCGATGGTCTCGGTCGGGCTGCCGTAGATCAGGTCCACGCTGACCGAGGCGAAGCCCGCGGCGCGCGCCCACTCGACCACCTGCCTCACCCGGCCCGGCGTGTGCCGGCGCTCCAACACGGCCAGCACCCCTGGCCGGGCCGACTGCATGCCGAGGCTCAACCGGTTGAAGCCGGCAGCCACCAGCCGGTCGAGGTACTCCCGGTCGACGCTCTCCGGATTCGCCTCGGTGGTGATTTCGGCGTCCGGCGCGACCGCGAACCGCGACCTCGCCGAGGTCAGCAGGCCGGCCAGTGCCGCTGCCGGCAGCATGGTCGGCGTGCCGCCGCCGAAGAAGATGGTCTGCAGCGGCGGCGGGCAACCGAGCACCCGGACGGCCAGCTCGAGTTCGGCCTCAGCCGCGGCCAGGTAGGCGTCCTGGCCTGCCCCCGGCCCGGCTCCGAGCTCGGCTGCCGTGTAGGTGTTGAAATCGCAGTAGCCGCAGCGGGTCGCGCAGAACGGCACATGCAGGTACAGGCTCAGCCGACGCTCCGCCAGCCCGGCCAGCGCCGCGGCCGGCAGCGAACCGTCCGCTGGTGCCGGCAGGCCGTCCGGCGGCTGGGAGGGCACGGTCAGGGCAGGACGAACGGCAGCTGCTGTCCGTCGTGCACGCGGCGGCACAGGCAGGCCGCGGTCTCGTCCGATTCGGCGGCGGGCAGGGCAGCGATCACCCGCACCAACAGGGTCTTCAGCCGGTCGATGTTGCCGGCGAAGACCCGCATCACCTCGGCGTGCGTGACCGCCTCCCCCGCTTCTACGCCGGCGTCGTGGTCGGTCACCATGCACACGGTCGTGTAGCACATGGCCAGCTCACGGGCGATCGCGGCCTCGGGCACCCCGGTCATGCCCACCACCGTGCCACCAGCGGCGGCATGCCAGCGCGACTCGGCGCGAGTGGAGAAGCGCGGCCCGTTGATCACCACCAGCGTTCCCACCGGCACCAGCGGCGTGGTCTCGTCGGCGGAGGCCAGGACGGCCGCCCGTCCCCGCGGGCAGTAAGGGTCGGCGAAGGCGGTGTGCACCACTCCGCCGACCTCGCCGTAGCAGGTGTGCTCGCGGCCCCAGGTGCGGTCGATCACCTGGTCGGGCACCACGAAGGCGCCCGGGCCGTGCTCGGCGACCAGCGAGCCGACCGCAGCCGGCGCGATCACCTGACGGACGCCCAGGCTGCGCAAGGCCCACAGGTTCGCGCGGTAGTTCACCTTGTGGGGCGGGTATTCGTGGTTGACGCCGTGGCGTGGCAGGAAGGCGACCTTGCGTCCGGCGACCTCACCGACGGTCAGCGGCGCACTGGGCGTTCCGAAGGGGGTGTCCACCTCGACGCGCTCGGGATTGCTGAGGAAGGTGTAGAAGCCGCTGCCTCCGATGATGCCGATCTCTGCGTCCATGCGGGTGAGCCTAATGGCCACCGCCGACACCCGCGATTCCGCACCCCATGGGAACGAACTCAGAGCCGCATCAGCTCGTCAAGGGTCAGGCTCGGGTTCGCCGTCCCGGCTCGCATCACTTCGACCATGAACCGCTGGCAGTCGTCGATCACCTCGACCGGCAGGTGGTCCACCTGGCGTTCCAACTAGCAGCGCAGCCCACCCGAGCCGTCATCGTCCATCACGGTCAGGTAGCAGAGCAGGCTGAACGCACCGTTGCAGACCCAGTCGACCGAAGCCACTCCGCCAAGATCCATCAGCCGGGTGCCGAGCGAAAACCTGTAGAACCCAGAACCTGCGCATGACTCCCCCAAGTACCGCGCCGTTCGAGCCGTCCCGGGAACCGGTCGGCTCCTTCTACTCCAATCTGCCACCGCGTGGCGGGTTGGCAGCCGAACCGCAGCAATTCGCCGCCCGAGTAATTCGCTCCAGTGGGGGCCTACTTCTTCTTTTCGGAAGTCTCCTGCGTGGACAGCGCGGCGACGAAGGCCTCCTGCGGCACCTCGACCCGGCCGACCATTTTCATCCGCTTTTTGCCTTCCTTCTGCTTCTCCAGCAGCTTGCGCTTGCGGGTGATGTCACCGCCGTAGCACTTGGCGAGCACGTCCTTGCGCATGGCACGGACGGTTTCGCGCGCGATCACCCGGGCGCCGATGGCCGCCTGGATCGGTACCTCGAACTGCTGCCGGGGAATCAGCTCCTTCAGCTTCTTGGCCATGGCCACGCCGTAGCTGTAGGCGGCATCGGTGTGCACGATCGAGCTGAACGCGTCCACCGGTTCGCCGTGCAGCAGGATGTCGACCTTCACCAGTTTGGCCACCTGCTCGCCGTCCTCGTCGTAGTCGAGAGAGGCGAAGCCCTTCGTCCGCGACTTCAGGGCGTCGAAGAAGTCGAACACGATCTCGGCGAGCGGCAGCCGGTAGCGGATCTCGACACGGTCCTCGCTGAGGTAGTCCATGCCGGTCTGCTCACCGCGGCGCGCCTGGCAGAGTTCCATGATCGTGCCGATGTACTCGGCCGGTGCGAGGATAGTCGCCCTGACCATGGGCTCGTGCACCTCGGCGATCTTGCCGTCGGGGTACTCGGACGGGTTGGTCACCTCATGTTCGGTGCCGTCCTCCATGACCACGCGATAGACCACGTTCGGCGCGGTGGAGATCAGGTCGAGGTTGAACTCGCGCTCCAGCCGTTCGCGGACGATCTCCATGTGCAGCAGGCCGAGGAAGCCGACCCGGAAGCCGAAGCCGAGCGCGCCGGAGGTCTCCGGTTCGTAGACCAGCGCGGCATCGTTGAGCTGCAACTTGTCCAGCGCTTCCCGCAGCTCGGGGAAGTCGGCGCCGTCGATCGGGTAGAGGCCCGCGTAGACCATCGGATGCGGCGGACGGTAGCCGCCGAGATCCTGCTTGGCCGGACGGGAGGCCGCGGTCACGGTGTCGCCGACCCGCGACTGCCGCACCTCCTTCACGCCGGTAATCAGGTAACCGACCTCGCCGACGCCGAGCGACTGCGCCTTCACCGGCTCGGGCGAGATGACCCCGACTTCGAGCGTCTCGTGGGTGGCCTTGGTGGACATCATCAGGACGCGTTCGCGGTGGCTGAGCTCGCCGTCCACCACGCGCACGTAGGTGACCACACCGCGGTAGGTGTCATAGACCGAGTCGAAGATCAGCGCGCGCGGCGGCGCATCCGGATCGCCGACGGGGTGCGGAATGTCGGCCACGACGTGGTCGAGCAGTTCCTTGACACCCTCGCCGGTCTTGGCGCTCACCCGAAAGATGTCGTCGGGGTCGCAGCCGACCAGGTGCGCGATCTCGGCGGCGTACTTCTCCGGCTGCGCGCTGGGCAGGTCGATCTTGTTGAGCACCGGCACGATGTGCAGGTCGGCCTCGAGCGCGAGATACAGGTTCGCCAGGGTCTGCGCCTCGATTCCCTGAGCGGCGTCGATCAGCAGGATCGCGCCCTCACACGCTGCCAGCGAACGGGAGACCTCGTAGGTGAAGTCGACGTGCCCCGGGGTGTCGATCATGTTGAGGATGTAGTCAGTGCCGTCGACCTGCCAGGGCATCCGGACGGCCTGGGACTTGATCGTGATGCCGCGCTCGCGCTCGATGTCCATGCGGTCCAGGTACTGGGCACGCATCGAGCGGGCGTCCACCACCCCGGTGAGCTGCAGCATGCGGTCGGCAAGGGTGGACTTGCCGTGGTCGATGTGCGCGATGATGCAGAAGTTGCGAATCAGCGCGGGTGGGGTCTTGCCTGGTGATGGAGTCGGCATGCACTTTCCTGGTTGCGGGACAGCCAGCACACGATACCGAACCCAGCCGGATCGGGCCTCTTCGAGCTGCATCCGGGCTCAGGCCGAGCGAGCCCGGCGAGGGCGGGCAGGCCCGGAGCGGTCAGGCGATCGAGCTGGTCGGTGGGAGACATGGCCCAAGCATCCTGGCTCCGACCAGCCGAACAGCGGGGGTGATTTGAGGCTGGCTTGGCTGCCTGATAAAGTTCGAAATCGCGTCCGTGCGGCGCAGCGTAGTCAAACACCAGCGAAAGAGCTCATCGGCGTGGCGAACATCAAGTCTCAGAAGAAGCGGATCCTGACCAACGAGAAGGCCAGGCTGCGGAACAAGGCCGTGAAGTCCGGTCTGCGTACCAACGTCCGCAAGTTCAACGAGGCCGTCGCTGCCGGCGATAGCGAGAAGGCGCAAGAGCTGGCGAAGACCGCGACCCGTTCGCTGGACAAGGCCGCGAGCAAGGGCGTCATCCACAAGAACCAGGCAGCGAACCGCAAGTCGGCCATCGCAGCCAAGGCCGCCGCACTCTGATCTTCCTCACAAAACGCCGCTCGGTTGCCCGAGCGGCGTTTTGTTGTGCGCTCGGACGCTAACGCCGCTCGCTGCGACGGCACTCAATCACGCCGAGCACCAATTGCTCAAGCGCGAACCCGGGATCGCTGGCAGCACCCTTGATCTGGGCGTCGGCGATCGCTACCTGCCGGATGGCAGCGGCGACCGCGGTCGGCTTCCAGTCGCGGGACAGCCGGGAGAGGTCCTTCAACTTCCACGGCGGCACGCCCACTACCCGGGCCAGTTCGGCGTCGCGAAGCCGGGCGTCCCGGCCGTCGAGATACTTGCCGAGGCTGCGCAGGTTGTTCGAAAGCGCGCTCGTGATCAGGACCGGCGCGACACCGGTCGAAAGGGCCCAGCGCAACTTGCCGAGCGCGCCGTCGACGCGTCCGCTGAGTACGTCGTCGGCAACCGCGAAACTGGTCACCTCCGCCCGGCCGCCGAAGTAGCGACGCACGGCGACCTCGGTGAGCAGGCGGTCGGGCGAATCGTCCAGCAGTTGGCGAACCGCACCAGCCAGTGCTCGAGTGTCGCTGCCGACCGCCTCGATGAGCGCGCCCGCGGTTCTTGCGTCCACCCGTCCGCCGCACCGGCGAACTTCGCCCGCCACGAACTGGGGCAGATCCCAGGGCTTGATGGCGGCGAAGTCCTGCGCCGGGACGCGCAGCTTCTTCAGCCGGTCGAGCAGCGCCTTGCCTTTGACTCCCCCGCCGTGCACCAGCACCAGTGCCAGGTCGTCCCCAGGGTCGGTGGCGAGTGCGACCACATGGTCGGCCAACTCGGCGGGCAACTCCGCCAGGTTACTGACCACCACGATCGAGGCGGACGCGAACAGCGAACCCCCGGCGGCTTCGGCCAAAGCGCCCGCATCCAGCTCTCCGGCCTGCAGCCGGACGACGGCCGCGTCCGGGCGCTCCGCGGTAGCCCGCCCCACGAAATCGGCTACGGCACGCTCGGCCAGCAGTGACTCCGGGCCGGTGACCAGTAGAGCGGTTGCGAAGGCGGTTTCGGGCACGGGCTAAGCATGCCAGGCTGCACCGACAGCTCCGGCCGAGCGCTGGATCAGCTGAACGGCCGGCCCGCTGCCTGGGCGAGCCAGCCCGGCACCTCAGCGGGATGATCGAGCCGCGTGCCGAACGGCACCGTCACCGCGGTGACGCCGTCGGCATCCATGCACACCAGGTCCAGCCGGAGCGAGGACATGCTGGTCACCGAGATGATCGCCGCGGGCGCGTTGGGGTAGCCGAGGGCACCGACCAGGATCCGCAGGTCGAACTGATGCTCCCGCTCGATGCACTCGACGATCCCGGCTACGTCCAGCAGCCAGGATTCGGAGCGGGCCGAAGCGTAGGCGTCCAGCGCGACCGGGATCGCGCAGGCCCGGCACAGATCGGTGGCCGGGGCGAGGACCGTGACCGCTTCGAGATCGACCTCGACGACCGTGACCTCGGCCTGGTCGACGGCATCGAGATGGTGCTGCAGCAGGTGGTTGATCTCCGGACGCGCGATCGGGCAGACCGCGTCGCCACAACGGCCGTCGAGGCGCAGCACGCCAAGGCCAGGGACACCGGCCCGGCAGGTGATGCGGAAGCCGCCTTCGGGCAGCCGCGGATCCACGTCAGCCACCAGGTAGGCCGAGCCGTTGCCGTCCACCACGATGCCGAGATTGCCTTGGCTGATTACGCGACATCGTGTGCGCAGATTGAAGATCAAGGGTGGCATCGACGGGGCCGTGGCCCAGGTGGGCGCATGCTCGCGCACCGACTGCCGCCACAACGCAGATCTCGAATGCACCGCGGACGCCGTCCGCGTGGGTGCGGGCGCCGACGGCATGGCCGCCAACTGCCTCACCTACGAGCCGGCCTGACAGTTGCCTGACGATTGGGGCGGTCGACGCGAGTCGGCCGCCCCAATCGCGTTCAGCCAGGCTTGGTCGTCACCCGCTGCGCTGGGTGGTGACCGTCAACTCCCCATCGCGCCGGGAGACCGCGATCGCACCGCTGCGGTCGGTGCGGAAGATCTGCGCCCCAGTTCCGGCGACGGAGTCCACGGTGCGCGCGGCCGGGTGACCGTAGTCGTTTTCGGCACCAACGCTGATCAGCGCAACGCTGGCGTGGACCGCGGCCAGATACGCCGCGTCCTGGTGAGCAGACCCATGATGCGGTACCAGCATCACCTCGGCACTCAGGTCGGCGACGCGGGTGACCGCGTTGCGCTGCCCAGCCTCCTCAACGTCACCGGAGAGGAGCAATCTGAGCTCAGGAGTCGTCACTCGCAGCACCAGCGACGAGTCGTTCTGTTCAGCCGAGTCCTCGCCGGCGACTTCGCTGCCGCTCACCAGTGGACGAACGGCCAGCACTTCGACTGTGGTTGCGCCGGCGGCCACCACCATGCCGGGCACGGCAACCTGTTCGGGGTTGCCGGCCAGCGCCGCCCTGACTCCATGCCAGTTGGCGGCAGGCTCGGTGATGCCGGAGTACAGCAGCCGTCCGACCGAGCGTCCCGAGGCCACCCCGGCCACTCCGCCGGCGTGGTCGGAATGGAGGTGGGTGAGGATCAGCCACGGGACATCGACGATGCCCAATTGGTCGAGGCACTTGTCGACCAGCCCTGGTTCAGGCCCGGTATCGACCACGATCGCCTGCCCTTCGCCAATGCTGATCACGGTGGCGTCCCCTTGACCGACATCGCAGCTGACCACCGCCCATTCGGTTGGTGGCCAACCCGGAGTGGTGACCGGACGCAGCAGCACTAGCACCTGCGCCGCCACTGCGAACACGAGCAGCCACGGACGCCGCAACAGTCGCGGCATCAGAACCAGGGTTCCGGCGCAGAGCACCACCATCACCGCAGTGGCCAGGGGTGTCGCGGGCCAGGCCAGAGTCGCGCCCGGCAGCGCGCTGCCGGCTTCCGCGATCCAGCAGAGGCTCTGGGCGAAACCGCCGGCGGCCCAGCCGAGCAGTGCCGCCACCGGCGGGCTCGCTACGGACACCCCGGCCGCGAGGAAGCCGAGCACCGTGCCGGGCCCGACGAGTGACCCAGCCACCAGGTTCGCAACCAGACCCACCAGGCTCACTTGTCCCGAGATCGCTGACACGATCGGCTGGGTGGCCAGTTGCGCAGCGGCCGGGACAGCCAATGCCTCGGCCAGCCACCCAGGCACCCATGCCTGCAGCACTCCCGCCCACGGCCGCGCCCAGAGCACGATGCCCGCGCTGGCGCACACCGACAGGGCAAACCCGACCGAGCGGGACAGCCACGGATCGACCAGCAACAGTCCGATCACGGCCCAGGACAAGTAGCGGAGGCCCTGCCGCGGGCCACCCCACCCCAGCGCGGCCAGACCCACCACGCCCATCGCCGCCGCACGCAGGACGCTCGCTTCAGCCCGGCACAGGAGGACGAAGGCCGCCACCCCGACGACGGCCAACAGCCGCCGCCACCAGCCCAGCACTCCGACCCGCGCCGCGGCCCAGGTGAGCGCAGCCAGGAGGAGGGTG
>JAKOQD010000361.1 GCA_029778515.1 Actinomycetes bacterium | reverse complement strand
GCCAACGGCTTCGCCATCAAGTACACCAAGGCCGGATCGTGGGACACGGAGATCAACCTCCGCGTCTCCGGCGGCAACCCCCCGGACGTGGGCCTCTTCCCGCAGCCGGGCCTCATGTGTGACCTGGCCAAGTCCGGCAAGATCCTCGCCTACGACGACGCCACGGTCACCTCCGCCAAGTCCACCCTCGTTCCCGGCTTCGTCGGCGCGGGCACCTGCGCGGACAGCAAGGTCTACGGCCTGCCGTCGGCGGTCAGCGTGAAGTCGCTGCTGTGGTACGACGCACCCCAGTTCGCCACCAACGGCTGGAAGGCTCCGACCACGCTCGCCGAGCTGGACGCCCTCACGGCCCAGATCAAGGGCGCCGGTAAGACCCCGTGGTGCATCGCCGCCGAGTCGGGTCAGGCCACCGGTTGGCCGATCACGGACTGGATCGAGGACCTCGTCCTGCGCTTCGCCGGCCCGGAGAACTACGACAAGTGGGTCGCCGGCACGCTGAAGTTCAACAGCCCCGAGATCAAGGCGGCGTTCGAGTACTTCCAGTCGATCGCCTTCACCGAGGGCAACGTCCGCGGTGGCACCAAGGCCATCGCTGCCACCAACTTCCAGACCGGTGGCAACGCGCTGTTCGACGCCACGCCTGGGTGCTACCTGTTCAAGCAGGCTACCTTCATCGCCGGCAAGGGCGGCTTCCCGGACTCGGTCCTGGCCAAGGCTGACACCGAGATCGGCGTCGTTGCCTTCCCGGCCAAGGAGGCCGGCAACAACCCGGTCCTCACCGGTGGCGACCTGGCGTCGGCGTTCAACAACGACGCCAACACCCTCAAGCTGCGCAACTTCATCGCCAGCAAGGACAACGGCGTCGAGGTCGGCAAGGCCGGCTACTTCTCGCCGCACAAGTCCTTCGACTCGTCGCTCTACCCGAGCAAGATGCTCCAGACGATCGCCAAGGACGTCCTCTACAAGTCGACCGCCGCTCGCTTCGACGGCTCCGACCTGATGCCCGCGAAGGTTGGTGCAGGCACCTTCTGGACCGAGCCGATCAAGTGGATCAACGGTTCTCAGGACCTCAACACCACCCTGAGCAACATCGACGCAAGCTGGCCGAAGTCCGCTAGCTGACATCGCAAGCGGCCGGTGGGAGGGGCCACCTCCCACCGGCCGCTCCACTTTCGGCAGGAAGGACGTGGCCTGTGGCAATCAAGCTCCTGAACGCGCTGCTCGCGATCGTGGGCGGCATCGGTGGCGCGATGATCATCTTCTGGATCCTCAACAAGCTCGCCGAATCGCTGAAGGGTCGATGGGAGGACCGGGTCAAACCGTGGATGTTCGCCGGGCCGGCCATCCTCGCGATCGCGGTCTATCTGATCTACCCCGCCATCCAGACCATCAACTTCTCGTTCGCCAACGAGGAGGGCACCAAGTACGTCGGGCTGAGCAACTACACCGACCTGCTCGGTGAGGCGGAATTCCGCAATGTGTTGATGAACAACCTGCTCTGGATCATCATCGTCCCGGCGCTCACCGTGATCCTCGGCCTCGGTGTCGCGGTTCTCGCCGACCGGCTCCAGCCGCGTGGTGAGAAGGCCGCGAAGACAGTGATCTTCTTGCCGATGGCTATCAGCATGGTCGGTGCGGCGACGATCTGGCGCTCGATCTACGAGTACCAGCCGACGGGTGCGCCGCAGACCGGTCTGCTC
>JAKOQD010000360.1 GCA_029778515.1 Actinomycetes bacterium | reverse complement strand
CGGAACCCTATCTCCGCGAATGCGTAGTTGAAAGCTGTCTGGAGCGCGAGGTCGGGTGCGAAGGCAGCAATCCCTCGCCGGCGCGGGGTGTTGTCGGCATCGGCGATCTCGTGAGAGATTGGCCAACTCGCCGCGGACGGAGACCTCATGACGAAAACCCAGCAGGCGGAGAATCCCGCCGACATCCACGACCTGATCCGCGTCCATGGCGCGCGGGAGAACAACCTGCGCGGCATCGATATCGAACTGCCGAAGCGGCGGCTGACCGTGTTCACCGGCGTATCCGGCTCGGGCAAGAGCTCGCTGGTGTTCGACACCATCGCGGCCGAATCGCAGCGACTGATCAACGAGACCTACAGCGCCTTCGTGCAGGGCTTCATGCCCAGCCTCGCCCGTCCGGACGTGGACCTGCTGGACGGCCTGACCACCGCGATCATCGTCGACCAGAAGCGGATGGGTGGCGACCCGCGTTCGACCGTGGGCACCGCCACCGACGCCAACGCCATGCTGCGCATCCTGTTCAGCCGGCTGGCCGAGCCGTACATCGGTCCGCCGAGCGCGTTCGCGTTCAACCTGGCCACCGTCCACGGCGCCGGAGCGTTCACCGTCGAGCGCGGGGCGGCCACCAAGGCCGAGAAGGCCACCTTCACCCGCACCGGCGGCATGTGCCCACGATGCGAGGGCCGCGGCACGCTCTCCGACTTCGATCTGACCGCGCTCTTCGACGAGTCGCTCTCGCTGCGCGACGGCGCGTTGCTGGTGCCCGGCTACAGCATGGACGGCTGGTACGGCCGCATCTTCGCCGGCAGCGGCTATTTCGACATGGACAAGCCGCTGGGCGGCTACACCAAGAAGGAATTGCACCATCTGCTCTACGCGGAGCCCAAACGGATCAAGGTAGAGGGCATCAACGTCACCTACGAGGGGCTGATCCCGAAGATCCGGAAGTCGATGCTGGCCAAGGATCCGGAGTCGATGCAGCCCCACGTCCGCGCCTTCGTCGAGCGGGCGATCACCTTCGGCACCTGTCCGGACTGCGACGGCACCCGGCTGAGCGAGGCTGCACGCTCGGCCAAGCTGGCCGGAATCAGCATCGCGGACGCCTGCCGGATGCAGATCAGCGACCTCGCCGAATGGGTGCGCGGCGTGGACGCGCCGAATCTGGGCCCGCTGGTCGGTTCGCTGCAGCAGTTGCTGGACTTCTTCACCGAGATCGGGCTCGGCTACCTCTCGCTGGAACGGCCGTCGGGCACGCTTTCTGGCGGCGAGGCGCAGCGGGTGAAGATGATCCGCCACCTCGGATCATCTCTGACCGATGTCACCTATGTCTTCGACGAGCCGACCGCCGGCCTGCATCCGCACGACGTGCAGCGCATGAACAACCTGCTGCTGCGGCTGCGGGACAAGGGAAACACCGTCCTGGTGGTCGAGCACGAACCGGAGACGATCGCGATCGCCGACCACGTCGTCGACCTCGGTCCGGGCGCCGGCAGTGCCGGTGGGACGGTCTGCTTTGAGGGCTCGGTCGCCGGACTGCGGGCCAGTGGGACGCTGACCGGACGGCACCTGGCCGATCAGGCCTCGCTGAAGGCCGAAGTGCGGACGCCGACCGGGTCTATCGAGGTGCGCGGCGCGTCCACCCACAACCTGCAGAGCGTTGACGTGGACATTCCGCTCGGGGTGCTGGTCGTGGTCACGGGCGTCGCGGGGTCGGGGAAGAGTTCGCTGGTGCACGGCTCCATTCCGGCCGGCGCCGGCGTGGTGTCGATCGACCAGACGCCGATCAAGGGCTCGCGGCGCAGTAATCCGGCCACCTACACCGGGCTGCTCGATCCGATCCGGAAGGCGTTCGCGAAGGCCACCGGCACCAAGCCGGCGCTGTTCAGCGCGAACTCCGAAGGGGCTTGTCCGACGTGTAATGGCGCTGGTGTGGTGTTCACTGATCTGGGTTTCATGGCTTCGATCGCGTCCACGTGCGAGGACTGTGAAGGCAAGGGCTTCCAGGCGTCCGTACTGGCCTACCGGCTGGGCGGACGGAACATCGCCGAGGTGCTGGCGATGTCGGTCACCGCGGCGCTGGAGTTCTTCTCGGATGGCGAGGCGCGGACGCCGGCCGCGGTCGCGGTGCTGGCACGGCTGGCCGACGTCGGTCTCGGCTACCTGACCATCGGGCAGTCGCTGACCACCTTGTCCGGCGGCGAGATGCAGCGGCTGAAGCTGGCCACCCGGATGGGGGAAAAGGGCGGGGTGTACGTGCTCGACGAGCCCACGAACGGCCTGCACCTCGCCGATGTGGAGCAGTTGCTG
>JAKOQD010000069.1 GCA_029778515.1 Actinomycetes bacterium | reverse complement strand
CGCCCTTCTTCGCCAGCCCGCAGCGGGACTTCGGCTATGACGTCAGTGACTACGAAGCCGTCGCCGAGGAGTACGGCACGCTCGAGGACGCCCAGCGGCTGATCGACGAGGTGCATGCGCGGGGGATGAAGGTGATGTTCGACCTCGTCCTCAATCACACGTCGGACCAGCATCCGTGGTTCATCCGCTCCCGATCCTCGCGCACCAACCCGAAGGCCGACTGGTACATCTGGGCCGACGGCCGCGGCAAGGATGGCCGCCGCCCGCCGAACAACTGGAAGTCGGCGATGGAGTTCACCTCCGCCTGGCAATACAGCGCCGCGCGCCGGCAGTGGTACATGGCCACTTTCCTGCCCTTCCAGCCCGACCTGAACTGGCGCAACCCCGAGGTCAAGCAGGCCATGTTCGACACCGTCCGGTTCTGGCTGGA
Source organism: Actinomycetes bacterium (assembly GCA_029778515.1). The sequence continues at coordinate 3,559 of JAKOQD010000069.1, read as the reverse complement.
CAAAGGTGTGGACGGATTCCGGCTGGACATCTTCGGGTCGATCATGAAGGACCCGGGTCTGACGAACAACCCGCTGCGGCCGCGCATGCACAACGGTTTCCCGCGGATCGTGCAGCGCGTCCACACCGAGAACACCCCGGACAACATGGTGCTCGCGCAGGAACTGCGCGCGATCTGCAACGAGTACCCGGGCGAGCGTGCGCTGCTCGGAGAGGTGTTCGGTCCGCCCGATGTGCTGAAGGGCTACCTGGCCGAAGGCGCCGGCCTGAACCTGGTCTTCCTGTTCAACTTCCTGACGTTCCGCTACGACGCCGACTGGTTCCGGCGGACCATCGAAGCCTTCGAGCAGAACTTCCCGGCGCCGATGCAACCGACGTACGTGCTGGAGAACCACGACCGTTCGCGGTTGCTCGACCGCGTGGACGGCGATCGCCCTAAGGCGGCAGTGCTCGCGCTCATCCTGCTGACTCTGCGCGGCGTGCCGACCGTGTATCAGGGCCAGGAGATCGGGACGTCCAACACCCGACTGCCGTTCAAGGACGCCCTCGATCCGGTCGCGACGGTCTACCGGCGGCTGCCACAGTTCGTCGTCGACCGGCTTGGGGAGACGCTCAACCGCGACGAAGTCCGCACCCCGATGCAATGGGACGCCTCGGCCAACGCCGGCTTCTGTCCGGCGGGCGTCACGCCCTGGTTGCCGTTGAATCCGGACTACCCGAGTGTCAACATCGCCGCGCAGCAGGGCCAGGACGGCTCCCTGCTGGAGTTGTACCGCAGGCTCCTCACCCTGCGAGCGGGCTCGGCCTCGCTGCAGACCGGTCCGCTGGCCATGCTCGAAGCCCTGCCGCCCGGCGTGCTGGGCTATCGCCGGGCGGACCTGATCATCCTCGCGAACATGGGTACACAGCCGCTCACCGTCCGCTACTCCGGCCAATTGCTGCTGGACGTCGGTGAGGTCGCGGTCGGCACCGGGCGGACGACGCTGTTCCCCGACTCCGGCGTCGTGCTGCAAACGGTGGTGCCACGGCTGTCCTGACATCTACGCTGAACCTGTGGACAGGCTCAGCGTTCTCGACGACACGTTCGTAGTGCTCGAGCGCGACAACCTGCCCATGCACATCGGCTCGTTGCTCGTCTTCGACGGACCGGCTCCCGAGTACGAGGATCTTGTCCGGCACGTCGCCGGCCGACTCGACCAGTTGCCCCGTTACCGGCAGGTGCTGCGCGAGGTCCCGTTGAACCTGGGCCGGCCCACCTGGCAGGACGACTCCGCCTTCCTGCTCGAGTACCACATCCGGCACACGGCCGTCCCGCATCCCGGTGGTGAGCAGCAGTTGCAGGCGCTGGCTGGACGGTTGCTTGGGCACCGCTTGGACATGCGCCGGCCGCTGTGGGAGATGTGGCTGATCGAGGGCCTGTCCGACAACCGGTTCGCCATCCTGAACAAGATCCACCACGCGATGGTCGACGGTTTGTCCGGCGCGGACATCATGGAGGTCCTGCTGGACGACTCCCCGCAGCCGGTCGACACGACGCCGTCGACCTGGGCTCCCGCCCGCGCGCCTTCTACCGTCGAAGTGCTGGGCGGAGCGGTGGTCGACGCAGTGCGCAACCCCTTGGGCCGCATCCGTCATCTGGCCGCCGATCTGGAGTCGCCGAAGGACGCCGTGGCAAAGGTGGCGTCGGCGTTGGCCGGCACATTCCGCATCGGGGAGACGCTGGCGCACACAGAAGACCACTTGCTCGGGCAACCCGGTCCGCACCGCCGTTGGGCGTGGGCCAACGGCGACCTGACGCAGGTGAAGGACATCAAGGACGCGCTCGGCGGCACGGTGAACGACGTCATCCTCGCCGCTATAGCGACGGGCTTCCGGGAGTTCCTGCTGGGTCGGGTGTCTGACCTGAACGAGCAGGCATTCGTCCGCTCGATGGTGCCCGTGTCGACCCGTCCCAGCGATGCCGCGAGCGGGGGCAACCAGGTGGCTGTGATGTTCTGCGACCTGCCCGTGGGGGTCGCCGATCCGGGGGCGAGGCTGCAGCGGGTGCACGAGCAGATGCAGGCGGCGAAGAACAGCGGCACGGTCGAGGGCCTGGACTCCATGCTAGAGAACGCGGTCTTCATCCCGCCGCTGCTCTATGCGGCCGCGGGTCGGCTGGCGGCTCGCACCCCGCAGCCTGCTGTCTCCACCATCACGACGAACGTGCCCGGTCCGCAGCGGCAGTTGTACATGCTCAACCATCCGATGCGCACGATGCTGCCGTACGTTCCGCTGGGCATGAACCAGCTCATCACCATCGCGATCATGAGCTACAACGGGCAGATCAACTGCGGTATCACCGCCGACTACGACCGAGTGCCCGACGTCAACCGGCTGGCCGCGGGCATCGAGAAGGGCCTGGCTGAACTCGCCGCGTTGGTCTAAGGACCAGCCGTTTTGTTGCGTTGTCGTCGTTAATCTCGGCGTGTCGTGACGACAACGCGACAGCCCGGGCAACTTCGCGACAATGCGCCGCGGCTGGCGCGACAACCCGCCGCAGTTAGCCTTACATCGTGGACGTCCCCGGGCCCCGCTCGACCACCGAGCGCGCCGCCGGCAACCCGATCAGTCTCTCGCGCCTGCTGCCCAAACCGGTCCACTACGTGATGGCCGGTGGTGGGGCCCACGGCGCAGTGCAGTGGGGCGCGCTGCAGGCACTCGCACAAACCGACCTGACACCCGACGCGATCATCGGCACTTCGGCGGGAGCGCTGACGGGCGCGGTGCTTGCCGAGGATGCGGCGTCCGGAGTCGCCCGGCTGGCCTACGTGTGGGGTCAGATGAACATGTCGTATCTCGTGGGCGATAAGTGGTGGTCGCGCAGCATCACCCAGGTGCGCTCGCCGGGCCTGGTGAGCAGCGCCAGCGAGCAAGCAACCATCGAGAACCTGCTTGCCGCCGAGGCGATCGAGGACCTCGACGTTCCATTCGCAGCCGTGGCCACGGATCTCGCGACCGGCCGACCGCACGTGTTCGATGCCGGACCGCTGGTTCCCGCGTTGCTGGCCTCATCCGCCATCCCGGGGGTGCTGCCGCCGGTGATCATCGAAGGCCGCCCGTATTGTGACGGCCTGGTCTCGGCCAACCTCCCGGCAGTGCCCGCGGTGCAACGCGGTGCGGGCAGCATTGTCGTACTGGACACGGGCGTGCGGCAGGCAGGTGATCCCGGCGTCACCGCGACCAAGGTGCTGGGCCGGGTGAGCGCCATCATGGCCGCGAGTCAGCGCCGCCGACAACTGCGCGAGGCGGGACGGCACGTGCCCGTCTTGCTGCTCCCGACACCGGATGACCTGGGGGGTTCACTGGAGTTCGACGACACTATGCGCGCGGCTGGCGCCGCCTATGCCATGTCCCGGTCCTTCCTGGCCGATCTGGCTGTGAAACACCGGCGCCGGTTGCGTCTGCGCCCGGGCCTGTACGCGCGCCCGCACGACCACGGGTTGTCACCCGAGCTGCAGCCACTCGTCCAGGCGGTGCCGCTATGAAGGGCCCCATCGCGGTCGTCACCACGTTCGGCCTCG
>JAKOQD010000359.1 GCA_029778515.1 Actinomycetes bacterium | reverse complement strand
CTCGGCGTCGCAGCAGGCACGGCGTAGCTCACCAGCCGACAACTGAACACCGTCACCCACCAGCCCGGCACCGGCCAGACCGGATTTGAGTTGGTGGTAGTCGAGTTTCACGATCACCTTCGCCGCGCCCACCCCCGGCTGGGGCGTGGCGGTCGCGGCGTGACCCAGCACGTGGATCAGGGCATCGGCTCGGCGCTGTTCGGGGGTCGCGTTCACAAACAGCGGGTCACGGGCTTCGACAGCGGTGCGGCGTAGCGCTTCGGTATTGGTGTCGATCAGAGTGATGAACTGCTCACCCTCCACACGTGGCAGACAGCCCTCGAACCGGACCGATCCGCCCTGCTTCCAGAATCTCAACGAACGACTCCGCTGCGCCGCCTCCGCTTCACGCTGCAACTTCGACTCAAGAAGTTCGTTGGCATCAGCGGGCGCGACGCGGGCCAACACCTGCGGCGCGGCCTTGCTCAACGCATCCGAATCCAGGTGGCCAGCCATGCCGACCAGTAGCTGTTCGGCCTTGTCCTGCTGCGCGGCATCCAACTGCGGGGCCAAGCCGCCCAGCACGGTGTTGATCGCCCGTACCTGACCAGAACTCACCTGCCCAGCAACGGCGGCCGCACCCAACACCGGATGGGCGGCCAACTCGGCAGCCCGATGCAAAGCACCAGCGGCCTCACGCTTGGTCAGGTTCTGATCGATCGCCATCCACGTCGACGTCGGCGTACCCGCCGTCCGCTCCGACGCGCGCGCGGCGTCCGCCTCAGCCAGCAACACCGACGCCAGCGCGTCCAAACGGCCAGTCAGGCTCCGAGCGGTCATGGCCACGCGCAGACGAGCTTCGGGGGCCAGCCGGGCACGGTTGGGATCGATCGAGTTCAGAGCAGCACCGATCGCGGCCAGCGCAACTTCCACTGGCGCCACACCGTTCTGCTCTTCCATGAGACAAGCCAACAACCCGCCTCTGACACTTCTCGTCCAAAACCGCCCCAAACGGGCGTACCGCCCACACTCTCAGGAAACTTTCAGGAATGGGGGTGGTAGCCCTTAGACGGGGCGAGGCATGGTGACGTCGAATCGGCCCTCCACTCACCAGGTTTCAGCGTCGTGCTCGCCATTCGTCCAGGCAGCGTGGCGGACTGCCGAACTCCTGACCACGCTCTTCGCGTCCGACCCGACCACGGCGCCGAAGTTGTTGTAGAGCCGGTCGAAGTGCAGGCCGTCCAACTGCGCAGAGATTCTGAGCACCACCGCGCCCGACAGCGGCAGCCGGTTCGGATAGCTGCGCAGGAAGATCACCGTCCGGTGGTCCGGGTTCGGGAAGACGGCGTCCCCAGCGAGCAGCACTCCTCGGCCACGATTGCCCGTCCGCCACGCAGCGACCGTCTGACCGCGGAAATGGCCGCCCACCCGGCGCAGCGTCACGTCCGATCCGAGTTCGTAGGACTCGTCGAAGAAGATCACGCCATCAGTGCGGCGGCACCACTCATCGCGCACACCTCGGGCGGCACTTCGAGGTCGGCGTCTCCACACCGCAGGTCACGCAAAGCCAGATCATCCGCCGATGTTGGGTCGCTTGCGTCTGCTCGTCGAGCATTCATCCGCGGACGGTTAACACCACGTCTTGACGATCTGCTGCCGCCGTCCAGCCCGAACGGCCTACGCCGCCACACCGGGCGCGAGCAACTCCATCTGCTCGATCACCTGCTTGACAGCTCCTTCGGCCGAATCCGGCGGATACTTGTACTTTCGCAGCAGTCGTCGGATCTTGGCCCGCAGAGACGCCCGGACGTCATCGCGGACGGTCCAGTCGGTCTTCACGTCCGCCCGCATCAGAGTGACCAATTGCCGGGCGATGTCGGCGAGAACGTCCTGACCCAGCACGTCGAGGGCTGAGGCGTTGTCGGCGATCGCGTCGTAAGTTGCCAGCTCGTCGCGTCCCAAGGGCGGGGTGAACTGCTCCCCGCGCTTGGCTTCGGCGGAGATGTCCTGGGCGAGTTCCCACAACTCCAGCAGCACGTCGGCAGCGGTCAGCTGACTGTTGGTGTAGCGCAGCATCACTGCGGTCAGTCGCTCGCTGAACGCCCGCTGCCGCACCAGGCTCGCTCCGGCCGAGCGCGCCGCTTCGGCCAGGATCGCGTCCCGCAGCGCCTCGATCGCCAGGTGCGGGTTGGCCGAGCGCTGTGCCTGGGCCAGCACGGCCGGGGTGAGGTCGTTGAAGTTCGGCGGTGCGATCTCGGCGGCCGAGTAGATGTCCACCACCTCGTCCGACCCGGTCGCTTCGTAGGCGAGCTGGCGCAGCAGCCGTCCGACTTCTTCGGGGACGGGCTCGCCGCGGGCGGTGCGTTCGGCCGCGTCGTACTTGGCCATCCACACCCGCACCTCTTCGTAGAAGCGCACCTCGTCGCGCAGGTCACCCAGGTTGTCCGCCCCGGACGCGAGCGCCCACGCCCGTCCCAACTGCCCGGCGAGCTGCCGGTAGCGTCCGGCCACGCCGAGCTCGCCCTCGGCCACCTGGTTGCCCGGGTTCTGCGGGTTCCGCAGCCAGGCGGTCAGCCCGACCGCGGCCTTCACCCAGCCCTTCGGCCCGCCCAGCTTGGCCCGCCAGTCGTAGCCGGCGACCAGCGTCCGGAGTTGATCGACCAGCGCCCGCGCCAACTCGGCACCCTCGGCGGCGTTCCGTCCGACCGGGCGCGTCGCCTGGTCGGTCAGGGTGTACTCGGCCAGCGCCGCGCTCAGGTTCTCCACCAGCGGCGCGTAGGCGACCAGCAGGCCCGAATCCTTGCCCCGGAAGGTCCGGTTCACCCGGGCCAGGGTCTGCATCAGCAGCGCGCCCTTCATCGGACGGTCGAGGTACAGGGTGTGTAGCGGCGGCGAGTCGTAGCCGGTGAGCATCATGTCCTTGACGATCACTATCTCCAGCTCGTCGTCGGGATCTTTGAGCCGCTTCTTCACCACCTGGTTCTCCGACTCCCGCCGGACGTGCCGCCGGATCGGCTCCGGGTCGGACGCCGTCCCGGAGTACACCACCTTCACCACCCCGGCCTCAAGGCTGTCGGCGTGCCACTCGGGCCGCAGCGCGATCAGCTGGTCGTACAGGTCGGCACAGATCTGCCGGGTCGCACCGACGATCATCGCCTTGCCCGGCCCGTCGATCAGCGGACGCATCCGCGCCCGCCGGGTCTCCCAGTGCGCCACGATGTCGGCAGCCAGGGTGGCCAGCCGGGCCGGCGCCCCATAGACGGCGTTGATCACCGCGACCGACTTCTCCAGCCGCTCCCGCTCGACCTCGTCCAGCCCGGTGGTGGCCTCGTCGGCGGCCCGATCGAGATCTTCGGCCGTGACCTCCTCGGCGAAGGAGACCTTCACCAGCCGCGGCTCGAAGTACACCGGCACGGTCGCGCCGTCGGTGACCGCCCTGGTCAGGTCGTAGATGTCGATGTAGTCGCCGAACACCTCCCGGGTGTTGCGCTCCACCTCGCTGATCGGCGTCCCGGTGAACGCGATCAGGGTGGCGTGCGGCAGGGCGTCGCGCAGGAAGCGGGCGTAGCCGTCCAGGTCGTCGTAGTGGGAGCGGTGAGCCTCGTCGACCACCACCACGATGTTGCGCCGATCCGACAGCAGCGGGTGGTCGGCGCCCGCCTCGCGCTCCTCCAGCGTCCGATTGAACTTCTGCAGGGTGGTGAACAGGATCCCGCCGGACGACCGCTGGCTCAGTTCCTCGCGCAGTTGCGATCGCGTCCGAATCTGGATCGGCTTCTCCGGCAGCAGCGTGGACGCGTCGAAGGCGCCGAACAGCTGGCCGTCCAACTCGCGTCGGTCGGTGATCACCACGATCGTCGGATTCAGCAGGTGGGTCGAGCGCAACACCAGGTTGGCGTACAGCTCCATCTCCATCGACTTGCCCGAGCCCTGGGTGTGCCAGACCACGCCGGCCTTGCCGTCGCTCTTCACCGCGGTCACCGTGCGGCCCAGCGCCTTGTTCACCGCGAAGTACTGGTGCGGTTTCGCGACCCGCTTGGCCAGCCCGAAGTCGCCGGCATCGAAGGCAGTGAAATTCCGCATCAGGTCAAGAAAGCGCAGCTGGTTGCCCAGCCCGTTGAGGGTCACTTCCAGCGGAGTGTCGTAGTCGGTGTCGACGATGCTGTCGCCCAGCGCCAGCGGCTCGCCGTCGTCGTCGACGTTCCAGGACGCGTAGTGGTGCAGCGGCGTGAACGGCGTCCCGTAGGCCGCGGTCACCCCGTCGCTGATCAGGGTCGCCACACAGCAGCGGAAGGCCAGCGGAAATTCGGCCAGGTAGGTGCCCAACTGACCGTGCGCGGACGCGAGCGTCGCGTTCGCCAGCCCGGCCTGCTTCAACTCGGCCACGATCACCGGCAGTCCGTTCAGGTAGCCGACCACGTCGAAGCGGCGATGGTGTTCGGCGTTGTCGAGCCGCACCTGCTGGGCCACCACCCAGTCATTGTCGGACGGCTCGACGCTCACCAACCGGATCGTCGGATTCTGCTCCACCCCGTCGTTGTCGAGATAGGTGACCCCGCGATAGCCGTGGACCAGAAACTCATGCATTCGCCGGTTCTCGCTCATCGCATCCTGCGACGCCGGGGTGAGGATCTCGGTGACCGCCTGCCGCAGGTACAACGCCGGCACGGACGGATTCAGCTTCCGCACGGCCTCGTGCACCCGCTCGGTCAGCACCAGATCGGACGCGGACGCGCGCTCGTGCGCCAACTCAGCGCCCGTTGAGGGCGCCCAGCCCTGCTCGGCCAGCACCTCCAGCGCCGTCGACTCCCACTCGGCCTCACTGATCAGCGCCATGGAACTCTTCCCTCACATTCGTCGTCGGTTGAGCTGTCGAAACCGGCCCCAAGCCGGCTGTCAGATGCGAGTGGCAGCCTGCAGCAAGAGGGCGGCGCAGCGACCAATCCGGGGCGGACGGCCTGCGTCTTGGAATCGTGTTGCGCACAGGATAGAATCGCAACACATCGCAGGAGGAGTCCGCGATGCGGTTCGAGAAAATTGAATGTGACGAGTTCAACCTGGAACACGCAACGCGGCGCGCCTCCGCGAGCGAGATCGAACAGGCCATCACCAACGCCGAGCAGATGCTGCGCCATCGTGTCAGCGGCCGCCGGCTCATTCGAGCTCGAACCAACGGTGGTCGTCGCTTGGCGATCGTCGCCGAACTCAAGGACAACGGACGCCGAGTCCGGCCGATCACAGCGTGGGAGGAGTGAAGATGATGGACACCAATGGCATGAGTGAAGCCGAACTGGCCGACTACTACGACCGGACGCACGACATCTCGGGCTTCGATCTGGAGCATCCTGAGCCGATCACTCCTGCACGCGGCCGGCTCGACGTGACCATCTCGGTGCGATTCAGCTCTGAGGAGATCGATCTGCTTCGAGCCGAGGCTGAGCGCGCCGGAATGAAGGTGACCGCCTTCATCAGAGCGCTGGCTCTGCAGCACGCCTCCGGTCAGGTTCTCGATCGCGCCGCGCTTCGCGGCCAACT
>JAKOQD010000068.1 GCA_029778515.1 Actinomycetes bacterium | reverse complement strand
TTGGGTGAATTGGGGTGTGGCGCGGGCTCAGCCCTTGACCGCGCCGGTCAGCCCGCCGACAATCCGGCGTTCGAACACGCTGAAGAACAACAACGCCGGCAGCATCGACAGCGAGGTGAAGGCCAGCACCGCCGCGGTGTCCACCGAATGCTCAGAGGAAAACGCCTGCACCCCGAGCGGAAGGGTGTACATCTTGGAATCGTTGAGAATGAACAGCGGCAGCATGTAGCTGTTCCAGGCGTTCACGAAGGTGAGGATGCCGGTGGTGATCACACCGGGCAGCGACAGGGGCAGCACCATTCGAACGAAGAACTTCAGCCGGCTGGCCCCGTCAATCGCGGCCGCTTCCTCCAGCTCCTTGGGAATCGCGGCCAGGAAGGGCACCAAGATGATCACGGTCATCGGCAGCGCGAACGCGATCTGGGGAAGGATGATCCCGAGCAGGTTGTCGGTGAGCCCCAGGTTCTTGATCAACAGGTACAGCGGGGTGATCGCCACGGTCAGCGGGAACATCAGTCCGGCAGCGAAAAGCGCGTACATCGCGTTGCGGCCGGCAAAGCTGTAACGCGCGATCACAAAGCTGGCCATCAGGGCGAGCGCGACGGTGCCGACCGTGGTCGAGACAGCCGAGATCACCGAGTTGGTGAATTGCTGCCAGAAAAGGGAGCTGGTGAGCACCGCCGTGTAGTTGGTGAGCACCCAAGGGTCGGGCCACCCGGACGGATTGACCGTGATCTGGGAGTTGCTGCGGAAGCCGCCGAGGATGATGTAGATCACGGGTGCGATGCAGACCGCGATCAGCACGGTGGCGACCAGGTAGGTGGTCGGACTGCCCCAGGTGGCGCCGGATGGGCTGGTCGCGATCCGGCGACTGGGGCCGGTGCGGGCGGTGAGGGATGTCTGGGACATTACTTCCGCTTCCTTCCGGACGCGCCGGTGAGGGCGCCCTCGGTGTCGCGCCGCATGACGAACCGCTGGTAGGTCAGCGCGATGAGCAGTGAAATGATGAAGATCACGACCGCCACCGCGTTGCCGTAGCCGTAGTTACCGGCCAAGCGGCCCTCACGCACCATGTAGGTGGCCATGGTGGACGTGCCCGCGGTGGAGGCCACGTACTGACCCCAGATGATGTAGACGAGGTCGAATAGCTGCAGCGACCCGATGATCGAAAGGAACGCCCACACCCGGATCGTGGGGCCGAGCAGCGGCAGGGTGATCCAGCGCTGAATCTGCCAGTACGACGCACCGTCAATGGCCGCAGCCTCGTAAAGCTCGTCGGGAATGCCCTGAATGCCGGCGAGCATCAAGATCACGGCGAAGCCGATGTACTTCCAGGAGATGATCACCATCAGGGTCCAGATGGCGACGCTCGGGTCGGCGATCCAGTCGTGCGCCAGCGCGCCCAGCCCGATGTTGGTGAGCAGATCATTGACTGCGCCGGTGTATTGCAGCATCAGGCTCCAGCCGGTGCCGACGATGACCTCTGAAATCACGTAAGGCACGAAGATCAGCACGCGAATCAGCGACCGCCCGCGGATGTTCTGGTTCAGCAGCAGGGCGAAGGCGATGGCCGCCGGACCCTGCATCACCAAGGACATCACCAGGATGAAGCCGTTGTGCACCAACGCGTCGCGGAACGCCTGGTCTGAGAAGATCACCACATAGTTCGCGAACCCGACGAAGTTCGTCGGAGCGCCGAAGCCCTTCCACTTGAAGAACCCGTAGTAGGCCGCCATGAAGACGGGGAAGATGACGAAGGCCAGGAACATGACGATCGCCGGTCCGGCAAGGACCGCGATCTCGAAACGCTTGCGCACCTCAGCCCTGGCCCGGTCGGAGCGGGTCGCCGCTGTGGCGGCGCCCCGCTCCGATCCTGACCTCGACGAGCGTTTTGGCAGTGCGGTCACTGAGTCGCTCATGAGGTTTCGATGTCCTTCGCTCAGCCCTTGGCGGCCGCGCTCTTGACCGCCTCAACGATGTCGGTCGGCTCGCCCTTCCCAGCGAACATGTTGACCACGCCACCGTTCAGGGCGTTGCCCACGTTCTGGCCGTACATGGTGTCCAGCCACAGCATCACGTAGGACGCGCTGTCATAGGACTTCAGCACGTCTTGCAGAGCCGGATCGGTGACGACGCCCTTGGCTTCCTTGTTCGCCGGAAGCGTCTTGAACGCGGTCGCGTAGCCTTCCTGGTTGGCCTTGGTGGCCATGAAGTTCAGGAAGTCGACGCAGGCTGCCGGAGCGTTCTTGCGGCACGCGAACCCGTCCGAGCCACCCATCATCGCGCTCGCGTCACCGGCACCACCGTTGACGGCCGGGAACGGGAACCAGCCGAGGTCGGGCAGCGCCTTCTTGTCCGGGGTCAGGTCGGCGATCACGCCGGGGTTCCAGGCACCCATGAGTTCCATCGCAGCCTTGTGGTTGGCAAGCATGCCGGCTGAGCTACCCGCACCCTGCTGGGCCGACGTGGTCAAGAAGCCCTTGTTGAACGGGTCGGTGGCCGTGAAAGCCTTGAGGTCCTCGCCGGCCTTCAGCCAGCAGGGATCGGAGAAGTCCTTCTCAGCCGCAGCCTTGTCCATGACGTCCTTGGAGCAGTTGCGCAGCGCCATGAAGTAGTACCAGTGGGCAGCCGGCCAGGCGTCCTTGCCGCCCAGCGCGATCGGGGCCACGTCGATGGCCTTGAGCTTCTCCACAGCGGCGTTCAGCTCGTCGAAAGTGGTCGGGACGGCCGTGATGCCAGCCTTCGCGAACAGGTCCTTGCTGTAGTAGATGCCACCGGGGAGTACGGAGGTGGGCATGCCGTAGATCTTGCCGTCGACGGTGAAGGCGCTGAAGATGCCGTCGCCGAGAGCGGACTTGATGGCCGGGTCGATCTTGTCGGTGATGTCGAGCACCTGGTCGGCGGCCACGACGTCGGCCAGCTTGCCGCCGCCACGGGCCATGAAGATGGTCGGATCGTCACCGGAGTTCAGCGCCGTCTGAAGCTTGCCGTCCATGTCCTCGTTCTGCACGGCCTGGATGTTGATCGTGACGTTCGGGTGCTCCTTGGTGAACGCCGCGACCGTGTCCTCCCAGTACTTCTTGCCGTCGCCGGTGGTGGAGTTGTGCCAGAAGCTCATGGTGACCGCCTCGGCAGACGCCGTGGTGTCGCCGGTGGCCGCGGGCTGGGTGGCCGTGCCGCCACCGGTGCTGCAGGCAGCCAGCAGGCTGACCGCGCCGATCATCGCAACCGCAGCGGCGGACCGCTTGCGCAATGCCTTCATCCTCGTTGTCCTCTCGTCATCCTTGACTGGATACGATCGAGTTTGCAGTGGCTCACAACAAATGTCAATCGTTATCGATAACGATTGACATACAATCCGCAGCGGGGGGCTATGGTGATGCAGTGGAACTCAGTCGGAACGTGACCATCACCGACGTGGCGCGCTCTGCCGGGGTTTCGGTGGCCACCGTGTCGAAGGTGATTAACGACCGCTACGGCGTCGCGAAGCTGACCGAGCGGCGCGTCCGCCAAGTCATCGCCGAGCTCGGCTACGAGTCGAGCCTGGTGGCCAAGAGCCTGCGCGCACACCGCACCGGCGTGCTCGGCATTCTGGTCGCGGAGTTCGAGCCATTCAGCACCGAGGTGCTCAAGGGCCTCGCCAGCGGTGCGAAGGACAGCGGGTACGAGCTACTCGCGCACTCCGGCGGTACCGGGCCCAACGGGCACGAAGGCTGGGAGATGCGTTCGCTGTCGCGGCTCAGCGGCACCCTGATCGACGGCGCGGTCCTGGTCACCCCGACCGTAGTGGACGGGCACCCACGAATCCCGGTGGTGGCGATCGACCCGCACACCGGGACCACCGTGCTGCCGACGATCGACTGCGACAACCTCGGCGGCGCCGACTCCGCGGTCGAGCACCTGCTCGGCCTCGGCCACCGCCGGATCGGCTTCCTCGCCGGCCGGCCGGACCTGCAATCGGCTCTCCTCCGCGAGGAGGGCTACCGACGGACACTGGCCGCTGCCGGGCTGGACGTGGACGAGAACCTGATTCGAGTGGGTGGCTACCGCGCCGAGACCGCAGGCGGTCCAGCACTGGAATTGCTCTCGCTCCCCCAGCGGCCCACCGCGGTTTTCGCGGCGAACGACCTGACCGCCATCCGGACCATCGAGGTCGCCGAAAGCCTGGGTCTCCGGGTACCCGAGGACCTGTCCGTGGTCGGGTTCGACAACGTGCCGGACGCCGCGCAGGCCAATCTCACCACCGTCGCCCAACCGCTGCACGAAATCGGCGAGCGAGCCATGCGGACGCTGCTGGCGCTCCTTGCCGGCGAGGCCGCTGCCGACCACGTCACGCTGTCCACCGAGCTGGTGGTTCGCGGTAGTACCGCCCCGCCGGCGTAGCTTCCAGCATCGGACGCAGCGCGGCCAGCGCCTTCCGCTCGAGCCGACGGACGCTGCTCTCGCTCAGCCCGAGCAACCGCGCGGTCTGCTGCACGTCGAGCTGCTCGCCGGTTACCAGTCCGTAGCGCAGTCGCACGATCTCGGCCTGGGTCGGCTCGAGCCGGGCCACCAGGCGTCCGAACTGCTCGGCGTAGATGCCGGCGTCCGGGTCGACCGGATCGGGATCGGGGATCGCCTCGGCCAGCACGTCCACCGGCACCGGGGCGCGATAGGCGAGCAACCTGGACATGTCCCGCGCCGAAGCCCCCACCGCCGCGGCCACCTCCGCAGCTCCAACCGTCCGTTGCTGCTCCTGGCCGAGCGCTGCGGCGACACCGCGTGCCCGGCGCAACCGCAACGCCCGACTGGCCGGGATGGCCAGGTCGCCGAGCCGGGCGGCGCCGACCTCCGCCAGGTGCTGCCCGACCCGCATGGTGGCGTAGGTGGAGAACCGGCAGCGGGTGTGGTCGAAGCGCTGCAAGGTGTCGCAGAGGGCGACAAAGCCCTCCTGGCAGAGGTCCTCGGGATTCAACCCGCAGCGCTTTGCCTCGGCCGCAGCGAGTTTGGCGACCAGGCGAACGTAGCCGAGCAGGAACCGCTGCCTGGCCCGGTGCCCGGCTTCGACCAGCGCGCTGAGCTCGGCATCGGTAGCCGGCACCGGACGCTCCCCGGTGACGAGCAGCCGGGCGGCCAGGACGCCGGCCTCGATGGCTCGGGCCCAGGCCACTTCCTCGTCGGTGGTGGGCAGGTGCAGCGAACGTAGGGATCTCATGGCCACCACTCTGCGTGGCGGCAAGGCGGATGTCAGGAGCCCGACGACGATCTGTGGAGCAACAAATTGACAACACCAATTCCCCGGGAGGGACTCACAACGCTGGGCCGGTGGCCAATGCGACCAGGTCCTTGCGGTCCTTCTCCAGGTTCACCAGCTGGGCGAACATCCGGTTGTAGGCCGTCTGGTCGGCCAGCGGATTGGTGCGCTGTAGCTTCGACTTCAGCTCGGCGATCTGACGAGAGACGGTCTGCACTCGCAACTGAGCGGCGTATTCGCGAGCGTAGGCCTCGGTCGGCTCCCGCAGCACCGGCTCGACGGCGAGCGAGATCACCAGGCTCTCCAGCACCGGATCGGGGTTGGCCGCCAGCATCCGTTGCGTCCAGGGGCCGGCACCGTCCGCGACACCCTGAACCACCTCGAACAGCGCCCGGTAGGTGGGGTGGGTGAAGTCGCCGGGCACCAACCCGAACCAGTCGTCGACGAACTTCTCCGGCGCGCGCACCAGCAGCCGCAGCGTGCCGCGTTCGGCTTCCAGCCGGCGGTCGCGCGGATCGGGCACGGGCAGGCTCGGCGCCGGTTCGGGCAGTCCGGGCAGGGCCGCGTCCGCAACTTCTGGCGGCCGGCGGTCGGCTTGGCGGCGCTGCTCGGCCGGACGCCGGTGCATGGTGGCGTTCACCTCACGCCGCACCTCGTTCGGGTCGGGGTCGCCGAGCCACTTCGCCAGCTCCCGGATGTAGCGCTCGAACAGGCTCTTGTCGCGGATACTGCTCACCAGCGGCGCCGCCGCACGCAGGGCGGCCAAGCGGCCGTCCACCCGGTCGAGGTCATGTTCGGCGAGGATGTTACGCATCACGAACTGGTACAGCGGGACGCGCCGCCCGACGAGCTCGCGGACCGCGGCCTCGCCCTGCTGGATCCGCAGGTCGCACGGGTCGAGCCCGCTGGGCTCGACCGCGACGTAGGTCTGCGCGGAGAAGTTCTGGTCGCCCTTGAACACCTTGAGCGCCGCGGCCTGCCCGGCCGCGTCGCCGTCGAAGGTGAAGATGACCTCGCCGCCGCTGACGTCACCGGTACCCAGGAGGCGTTGCAGCAGCCGGGAATGCTCGTCGCCGAACGCCGTGCCGCAGGACGCAACCGCGGTGTCGACCCCGGCCAGGTGGCAGGCCATCACGTCGGTGTAGCCCTCGACGATCACCGCCTGGTTCTTCTTGGCGATGTTGCCGCGGGCCAGGTCTAGGCCGTAGAGCACGTTCGACTTCTTGTAGACGATCGTCTCGGGAGTGTTCAGGTACTTGGCCGGCATCCGGTCGTCGTCGAAGATGCGCCTGGCCCCGAACCCGAGCACCGAGCGGCCGGCGTCCCGGATCGGCCAGAGCACGCGGCCCTGGAAGAAATCCCAGCCGTTCTCGCGGACGAGGCCGGCCCTGACCAGCTCCTCGTCGCTGAAGCCCTGAGCTTTGAGGTGCTG
>JAKOQD010000358.1 GCA_029778515.1 Actinomycetes bacterium | reverse complement strand
TCAGGCCGACGCCGGGCGTCGAGTGCCGGGTCTTGGCCACCCATGGGTACACCTTTTGGCCGGGTAGCTGGCCGCCCTCACCGGGCTTCGCGCCCTGCGCCATCTTGATCTGGATGTCGGTGGCGTTGCTCAGGTAGTCGCTGGTCACGCCGAAGCGTCCGGATGCCACCTGCTTGATCGCACTGCGGCGCTCCGGGTCGTAGAGTCGGTCGGCGTCCTCGCCGCCCTCACCGGTGTTCGACTTGGCGCCGAGCCGGTTCATGGCGATCGCCAGGGTCTCGTGCGCCTCCCGGCTGATCGAGCCGTAGCTCATCGCGCCGGTGGAGAACCGCTTTACGATCTCGCTGACCGGCTCGACCTCGTCGATGTCGATCGCCGAACGGTCGCTGTTGAACTCCAGCAGGCCGCGCAGCGTCATCAGTCGTTCGGACTGGTCGTCGACGCGTGCGGTGTACTGCTTGAAGATGTCGTAGCGCCGCTCGCGGGTGGAGTGCTGCAGCCGGAAGACGGTCTCCGGGTCGAACAGGTGTGGCGGGCCTTCGCGGCGCCACTTGTATTCGCCGCCCCCCGACAGGGTGCGGTGCGGCAGCGGGATGCCGTCCGGCGGGTAGGCGCGGGCGTGCCGCTTGGCCACCTCTTCGGCGATCTCGTCCAAACCGATGCCCTCGACCCGGCTGGTGGTGCCGGTGAAGTACTTGTCCACCAGTTCGCTGGACAGGCCGAGCGCCTCGAAGATCTGGGCGCCGGTGTAGGACGCGATCGTGGAGACGCCCATCTTGGACATCACCTTGAGCACGCCCTTGCCCAGCGACTTGCGGACGTTGTAGACCGCCTGCTCGGGCTCCACGTGCACCAGCCACTCCCGCCGGGCGAGATCCTCGGCGGACTCGAAAGCCAGGTAGGGGTTCACCGCCGCGGCGCCATAGCCGATCAGCAGCGCGACGTGGTGCACCTCGCGGACGTCGCCGGCCTCGACGATCAGGCCGACCTGAGTGCGGGTCTTCTCCCGCACCAGGTGGTGGTGGATCGCCGCGGTCAGCAGCAGGGACGGGATCGGCGCCAGTTCGGCGTTGGAATGCCGGTCGGACAGGATCAGCGTCCGGCAGCCCCGGGCGATCGCCTCGCTGACCTGCTCGCAGAGCTCATCCAGGCGGGCCTTGAGCGCTGCTCCCCCGCCCTCGACGTCGTAGAGGCCGCGCACAACATGGGTGTCGAAGGCCGGCATCGAGCCGTCGCGGTTGATCCGCACCAGCTTCGCCAGCTGATCGGAATCAAGGATCGGGTAGCCGATCACGATCTGGCGGCAGGAGGCCTCGCTCGGCTCGAGCAGGTTCGCCTCCGGTCCGAAGGTCGCGGCCAGCGAGGTGACCAGTTCCTCCCGGATCGCATCCAGCGGCGGGTTGGTCACCTGGGCGAAGAGCTGCGCGAAGTAGTCGAACAGCGTCCGCGGATGGTCGGACAACACCGCGACCGGGGTGTCCGAGCCCATCGAGCCGATCGGCTCGACGCCGGTGTTGGCCATCGGGGCGAGGATCATCCGCTGCTCTTCGTGGGTGAACCCGAAGACCTGCTGGCGCCGCGTGACCGAGGCGTGGCTGTGCACGACGTGCTGCTGCTCGGGCAGGTCATCGAGGTCGACTCGACCGGCCTCGAGCCAGTCGGCGTACGGATGCTCGGCGGCGAGCTGGGTCTTGATCTCCTCGTCGTTGATCAGGCGGTGCTGCTCCAGGTCGACCAGCAGCATGCGGCCCGGCTTCATCCGGCCCTTTCGCACCACCTTGGCCGGGTCGATGTCCAGTACGCCGGCTTCGGACGCGAAGACCACCAGCCCGTCGTCGGTCACCCAGTAGCGGCCCGGACGTAGCCCGTTGCGGTCGAGCACGGCGCCGATCAGGCTGCCGTCGGTGAAGGTGACCGAGGCCGGTCCGTCCCATGGCTCCATCAGCGAGGAGTGGAAGGCGTAGAAGGCCCGGCGGGCCGCGTCCATCTCGGTGTGGTTCTCCCACGCCTCCGGGATCATCATCAGCACCGCGTGCGGCAGCGAGCGTCCGCCCAGGTGCAGCAGTTCGAGCACCTCGTCGAAGGACGCGGAGTCGGAGCCGCCGGGGGTGCAGATCGGGAAGATCCGCTCGATGTCGCCCGGGATCACCTCGGACGCGAGCAGCGCCTCCCTTGCCCGCATCCAGTTGCGGTTGCCCTTGACTGTGTTGATCTCGCCGTTGTGGGCCATCAGCCGGTACGGGTGGGCGAGTTCCCAGGCCGGGAAGGTGTTGGTGGAGAAGCGGGAGTGGACCAGGGCAAGGGCACTCTCGACGCGCTCGTCGAGCAGGTCGGGGAACACCTCGGCGAGCTGCTGGGTGGTGAGCATGCCCTTGTAGACGGTGGTTCGTGAAGAAAGCGACGCGAAATAAACCCCGGCGTCATTGCGGGCCCGCTGGCGCAGGGGGTACACGGCGCGGTCGAGGTCGATTCCGGCGAGCAGCGACTCGGTGGAGACGAAGACCTGCTCAAAGTGAGGCATGTTGTGCGCCGAAACCGGGCTGAGGGTGGAGTCGTCGGTGGGCACCTGACGCCAGCCCTGGACGACCACTCCCTCCTCGGTTGCCAGGAACTCGAAGTTGCGCTTGGCGGACGCGCGCTTGGTGGGCTCCTGGGGCAGGAAGGCCATGCCGACCGCGTATTGACCCGGTTCGGGCAGGTCGAAGTCGACCACCTGGCGGAAGAAGCGATCGGGAACCTGCAGCAGCATGCCGGCACCGTCGCCAGCGGCGGCATCGGCGCCGGTGGCACCACGATGGTCGAGGTTCTCCAGGGCGGTCAGACCCTGGCTGACGATGTCGTGGCTCGGCGCCCCGCTCAGCTGGGCAACGAAGGCGACGCCGCAGGCGTCGTGCTCGTATGCCGGGTCGTAAAGGCCCTCGGCCGGGTGGGGTGGCATCGCCAGCTTCGCCATATGTATCTCCCATCTGCGCGTACTCAGCAGGGGCGGGTGCAGACCAATCAGACTGCACGTCGACGCTGCACGCTAAGGCGCGAGCCTACCTGACGTCTGCCCATTGTCTGGACAAGCTGACTGCATCTTGGACGCGGTGTCTCGATCCTCGGCAAAGCTCAGGGCAGGCGAGCTCGACCAGCCGGTCGCGATCGAACGCAGGACAAGCTGCCGAGGATTGTCAGGGTCAGTCCTTCGTATCCGGTGACGAGGTTGACGGCGACCCATCGGGGTCGGCCCCTGGCTCCTCGGCGGGTTCCTCGACCTGCTCATCGGCCGGTCGGTCCGGTCGAGACCCGTCGGCCGCTCCAAACTCCACGACCTCCTCGCGTCCGGGGCGGAACCGCACCAGCCAGATCAGGGCGGCCACGCCGATCAGGCAGATCAGGATGGCGACGGCCTCGTTGAAGCGGAGCGAGCCGAAGGTGTCGTAGGAGTAGTCGAGCCGGATGTGTTCGGTGAAGATCCGGCCGAAGCCGTAGAGCGCCACGTACAGGGCGAAGACCTTGCCGCGGCCCAGCCGGAACCGCTTGTCCGCCCACAGCAGCGTGCCCATCACGAACAGGTTCCACAGCGACTCGTAAAGGAAGGTCGGGTGGAAGGTCTCGTACTGCTCGAAGCCGGGAGCCCGGTGCGCGGGGTCGATCTCCAGGCCCCAGGGCAGCGTGGTCGGCTGGCCGTACAGCTCCTGGTTGAACCAGTTGCCGAACCGGCCGAGAGCTTGGCCGAGCGCGATGCCGGGCGCGATCGCGTCCGCCAGCGCCGGGAAGGAGACCTTCTGCCGCCGGGAGGTCAGCCAGGCCACCAGCGCGCCCGCACCCACCGCACCGTAGATGGCGATGCCACCCTCCCAGATCGCCCACCAGTGCTGGGTGGCGCCGGCACCGAAGTAGTCGCCGAGGTGGGTCAGCACGTGGTAGATCCGCGCGCCGACGATGGCGAGCGGGATCGTCCAGAGCAGCACGGTCTCGAACGACTCGCTGGTGCCGCCGCGCGCCCGCCAGCGGCGCACGCCCAGCGTCCAGCCGGCGAAGATGCCGGCGATCAGACAGAGCGCGTAGATGTGGATGGTCAGCGGGCCGATCTGGAAGTTGCTGATCGACGGGCTCGGAATGAACAAGGTCACCAGGCCATCCTTATCGCTGGGTCAACCCTGTTGTCGAACCAGGGTCTCTAGGTCGGCTTTCAGCACGCCGATCGCGGTGCCCTGCGGCCACACCAGCACGCCGCGACGCTCCCGGTCGAAGCCGACGATCTGGGCAGTGTGATTCACCTCATAGCCGGTCGCGGCCTTCTCGATGCCGGCCACACCCACCCCCATGCTGGCCATCAGCTGGTCGAGATCGGCCTGCTCGCCGGTCAGGCCGATGAAGTCCGGGTCGATCCGGGAGAGATACTTCGCGAGCACCGCCGGAGTGTCCCGCGCCGGGTCGACGGTCACGAACAGCACCTGGACGCGCGCACGGTCGGCGTCGCTGAGCCGGTTCATCGCCGAGGCGATGTCGGTGAGCACGCCCAGGCAGATATCCGGGCAGTTCGTGTAGCCGTAGTAGAAGACCAGCACCGGCCTTTCGCTGCTGGTGCGGACGTTGAAGTCCCCGCCGGTGTGGTCGGTGAGCGTCAGGTCGGGCAGGGCGTAGGGCGTGGTCAGTTCCACACCCTGGAACCTGCTCGCACTCTCGCTGGCCACCGGGACGGACGGCGTTGCGGGCGCGGTGCAGCCGGCCAACAGCGCTAGCGCCAGACCGGCTCCGGCCAACGCCGACCTCATGCCCGACGAACGCCGGCGGTCAGATCGGCCAGCACGGTCCGCAGCCCGGAAAGGTCGTCCGGGTTGCCGGCCTCATCGGCGGCCAACAGTGGCTTGATGAACGCCGAACCGACGATCACCCCGTCCGCGAAGCCACAGACCTCGGCGGCCTGGTCGCCGTTGGAGACGCCCAGCCCCACGCCCACCAGTGTCTCTGGAGCCAGCGACCGGACGCGGGCGACCAGGTCCGGCGCGGCACTCGAACTGGCGCTGCGGGTGCCGGTGACCCCCATCACCGAGGTCGCGTAGAGCCAGCCGCGCCCGGCGGCGACCGTGCTCACGATGCGGTCGTCTGATGACGACGGCGAAACCAGGAACACCCGATCCAGGCCGTAGCGGTCTGATGCGGCCAGCCAGTCGTCGGCTTCGTCGGGAATGAGATCAGGCGTGATCAGGCCGGAGCCGCCAGCGTTGGCCAAGTCGCGGGCGAAAGCGTCCACGCCGTAGCGGTCGACCAGGTTCCAGTAGGTCATCACGACCGCCGGCCGACCCGCGCTACGCACGGTCTCCACCGCGGTGAACACGTCCTTGGTGCGGACGCCGCGCTCCAGCGCCCGGGTGCCGGCCCGCTGGATGACGGGGCCGTCCATCATCGGGTCGGAGTAGGGCAGGCCGATCTCGACCAGGTCGACGCCTGGCGTCTCCCCGTCCGCGCCGCAGAGCGTGGCCAGCGCGGCCATTGAACCGGGCACGGAAGGGTAACCGACCGGCAGGTAGCCGACCAGCGCGCCGCGGCCATCGGCCCTGGCCGCGGTGAACGCCGCAGCCGAGCTTTGAACGGAAACGGAACCGTCCCCGTTTTCGTCCAGGTTCGCCGGGGTTTCGACAGGCTCAACCACGGTGGATTCGCTCATGCCACGCCTCCCGTCGCTGCGTCCGGTTTGCCGGTGAGACCGAAATACTTGATCGCGGTGTCCACGTCCTTGTCGCCGCGGCCGGACAGGCACACCACGATGATCGGCTCGGTCTCCGGATCGGTCTGGGCAAGGCGCTGGCCGAGCCGCATCGCGCCGGCCAGGGCGTGCGCCGACTCGATCGCCGGCATGATTCCCTCGGTGCGGGTGAGCAACTGCAGGGCGGTCAACGCCTCGGCGTCGGTCACCGCCTCATAGTTGGCGCGACCGGTGGCCGCCAGCCAGGCGTGCTCCGGCCCGACCCCCGGATAGTCCAGGCCGGCCGAGATCGAGTGCGACTCCAGCGTCTGGCCGTCCGCGTCCTGAAGGATGTGGGTGCGCATCCCGTGCAGTACGCCCACCGAACCGCCCAGGATGGCCGCGGCGTGCCGCCCGGTCTCCACCCCGTCACCGCCGGCCTCGAAGCCGTAGAGCGCGACCTCGGGGGTGTCGATGAACTCGGCGAAGGTGCCCATGGCGTTGGAACCGCCGCCAACACAGGCGGCCACCGCATCGGGCAGCCGGCCGTAGCGGCCGAGCATCTGTTCACGGATCTCCGCGCTGATCACGCGCTGGAACTCCTTGACCATTTTCGGGAACGGGTGCGGCCCGGCGACCGTCCCGATCAGGTAGTGGGTGTTGTCCACGCTGGACACCCAGTCGCGCATGGCCTCATTCATCGCGTCCTTCAGCGTCTGGCTGCCGGACTCGACCGCGATCACTTCTGCGCCGAGCAACTGCATCCGGGCCACGTTCAGCGCCTGCCGGTCGGTATCGACCCGGCCCATGTAGACCCGGCACTCCATGCCGAGAAGAGCCGCCGCGGTCGCCGTGGCGACGCCGTGCTGGCCGGCTCCGGTCTCGGCGATCACCCTGGTCTTACCCATCCGGCGGGTGAGCAGCGCCTGGCCGAGAACATTGTTGATCTTGTGCGAACCGGTGTGGTTCAGGTCCTCGCGCTTCAGCAGGACGCGGGCGCCGCCGCAGTGCCGGCTGAAGCGCGGCACCTCGGTCAGCGGGGTGGGCCGGCCGGAATAGTTGCGGCGCAGGTTGTCGAGTTCGCGCCAGAACCCCGCGTCCCCCATTGCCTTGTCGAACTCGGCCTCGAGTTGGTTCAGGGCGGCGACGAGCGCTTCGGGCACGTACCGGCCCCCGAAGATGTCGTAGTGGCCACCGGCGTCGGGAAGCGTTGGGTTTAGCACCCAGCTATTCACTCACAAAGTGCGGGCATAGTCATGCCAGTGACCGCAGCGCGGCCACCGCACCCCGCGGGTCGCCGTGCCGCACGAGCATTTCTCCCACCAGCACCGCGTCCGCCCCGGCCGCGCGCATGCGGGCTGCGTCCGCCGTGCTGAGGATGCCGGATTCGGCCACCTTCACCGCATCGTCGCCGATCAGGCCGGCCATCTCCTCGAAGTGGACGAGATCAACCTCGAGGGTCTTCAGATTGCGGTTGTTCACGCCGATCAGGGACGCGCCCGCGGCCAACGCCCGCCGCACTTCGTCCGGGGTGTGCGTCTCGACCAGGCAGGTCGTGCCGAGTTGTCGGCCGAGTTCGAGGAAGCGCTCCAGTTGAGTCTGGCTGAGCGCGGCAACGATCAGCAGCGCGAGGTCGGCGCCCGCAGCCCGGCCCTCCCAGAGCTGGTACTCCGTGACCACGAAGTCCTTGCGCAGCAGCGGCGTGGCCACGGCGGCGCGGACGGCAGCCAGGTCGGCCAGAGAGCCGCCGAAGCGCCGCTGTTCGGTGAGCACGGAGATCGCGTTCGCTCCGCCGGCCGCGTACTCGCAGGCAAGCGCGGCCGGATCCTGAATCTCGGCCAGTGCGCCCTTACTCGGGCTCGAACGCTTGACTTCGGCGATCACGCCGAGACGGGGGCCGCGCAGCGCGCTCAGCACCTCTAGGGCGGGCGGTTGATCGACACAGGCCGCGATCACGTCGTCCAGGCTGCGGGCAGCCTGACGTTGCTCGAGATCCTCGACCACCCCGGCGATGATCCCGTCCAAAACCGTCATGTCAGGACTGTCCGAACCCCATCCGGCGCAGCACCGCGCCAGTGACGATCGCCAGCACCAGCAGCACACCGGCCGCCCACAACAGCGTCCCATTCGGTCCGGTCAAGAACGCCACCGCCCCAAGGATGAAAGCCACGGTTGCGATGATGCTGCCGGCCCAGGCCGCGGGGGTACGGCCGTGGTGGTACTCCTTGGCGACCTTCGCAGTGGCCCGCTCAGCGCTTTCGATCATTCGATCGCTCCTTCGAGTCAATGTGGAACCGCCGGTATCGGAAAGTCCATACAGGTGATCATCTTGACTGTTATGCGCTCACATTGCCAAGTCCCCGATCGAAGGATTGCCTGAGCAAATCTCAGGAACGGACGGATTGCCGTTCGGCTGAGCGTGCAGCCGTCGTCAGGACGCTCAGCTTTCGTCGGCAATCCGACGCAACCGGGACGCCTCCGCGACCGCACCGAGCACTGCTGCGGCCTTGTTCACGCTCTCGGCGTCCTCGTTCGCCGGGACGGAATCGGCCACCACCCCGGCGCCGGCCTGGACGTAGGCCACGCCGTCACGCAGCACCGCGGTGCGGATCGCGATTGCGGTGTCGGAGTCACCGGCGAAATCGAAGTAGCCCACCACTCCCCCGTACAGGCCGCGCCGCGACACCTCCAGGGAGTCGATGATCTCCATCGCCCGCACCTTCGGCGCACCGGAGAGGGTGCCCGCGGGGAAACAGCTCAGGGTGGCGTCCAGAGCGGTCCGGCCGGCGGCCAGCGTGCCCGAGACCGCGGCCTCCAGGTGCATCACGTGGCTGTAGCGGCGCACCTTCATGAACTCGACCACGGCCACGGTGCCCGGCACGCAGACCCGGCCGAGGTCGTTGCGGCCGAGGTCGACCAGCATCAGGTGCTCGGCCGCCTCCTTCGGATCGGCCAGCAGCTCGGCTTCCAGCGCGGCGTCCGCATCGGTCGTGGCGCCGCGCGGACGCGTCCCGGCGATCGGGTGGGTGGTCGCCCGGCCGGCATTCACCTTGACCAGGGCCTCCGGGCTGGAGCCGACGATCGCGAACCCGCCCAGCCGCAGCAGGTAGAGGTAGGGGCTCGGGTTCCGCCGGCGCAGGACGCGATAGACGTCCAGGGCATCGGCCGGACAGTCGGTCTCGAAGCGCTGGCTGGGCACGATCTGGAAGGCCTCGCCCGCGCGGATCTCCTCGATCGCGGCCGACACCGCGGCCTGGTACTCCGCCGACGTGCGCTGGCGACGCACCTGCGGCGTCACCGGGGACTCGTCCCGGACGGCGACCAGCGGACGGGAGGGCTGCTGGAGCGCGGCGGCCATCGCCTGCACACGGCGCACCGCGTCGGCGTAGGCGTCTTCGATGTGCGCGGCCGAATCGTCGAAGTTGATCGCGTTGGCCACCAGCCACACTTCGCCGGTGTGGTGGTCGAGGACGGCCATGTCGGCGACCAGCATCATCGCCAGTTCGGCGATGCCGAGGTCGTCCGGGTTACCATCCGGCAGCTTCTCCAGGCGGCGCACCACGTCGTAGCCGAGGTAGCCGACCATGCCGGAGGTCAGCGGCGGCAGGCCCTCGGTGCGCGGCGTGTGCAGCAGTTCGAGGGTGTCGGCGAGCACTTGTAGCGGGTCGCCGCCGGTGGGCAGTCCGGTGATCGGACGGTCGGCCCAGGTCCACTCTGCGAGCCCGTCCCGCTCGGTGAGCGTGGCGGCCGCATTCACCCCGACGAACGAGTAGCGCGACCACACCCCACCTTCGGCGGATTCGAGCAGGAAAGTGTTCGGCCGCTCGCCACAGAGCTGGTGGTAGAGGCCGACGGGGGTGAAGTCGTCCGCCAGCAGGCGGGTATGGACGCTGACCACCCGCTGGGTGGCGCCGGCGGCAAGGAACCCGGCGAGGTCAGGGGTGACGGTGACGCTCACTTCGGGGCCCCCACGGAACCGTTCGGTAGAGCGCAGCGGAGGAACAGGACTTCGTGGGATGGTCTCATGCGCCCTCCGCCAGCAGCACCCGGTCGTCGAAACAGGTAACCGAGCCGGTGTGACAGGCCGGACCGCTCTGGTCCACGCGCACCAGCAGGGTGTCGCCGTCGCAGTCCAGCCGCACCTCGCGCACGGCCTGGGTGTTTCCGCTCGTCTCGCCCTTGACCCAGTAGCTCTGCCGGCTGCGCGACCAGTAGGTGCCGCGCTTGGTGGTCAAGGTGCGGCGCAACGCCTCGTCGTCCATCCAGGCCAGCATCAGGACCCGTCCGTCGGTCGCGTCCTGCACGATCGCAGGCACGAGCCCGTCCGGGTTCCGCTTCAGCAAGGCGGCCACGTCGGGGTTCAGCTCAGTCACCCGCACATTGTGACAGGTTCGTCTCGTCTGGCCCGAATGGGGAGGCCGGCCTGCCGAGGTGGCCGGACGGGCCTTAGCGGGAGGTCCTGCGCGAGCGATCATGCCTCTGCGAGAAGCAAGTGTTCGAACCGCCGTTGGATTCGGCTCAACATCTTGCGGGCGGGTTCGCAATTCGCCACACTCGGGCCACCACC
>JAKOQD010000357.1 GCA_029778515.1 Actinomycetes bacterium | reverse complement strand
CATCGCTTACACCTCGATCAGCCACTTCGGCTTCATCACGCTAGGGATCTTCGCGTTGACCTCGCAGGGTCAGAGCGGGTCGACGCTGTACATGGTCAACCACGGACTCTCGACGGCCGCGCTGTTCCTGGTCGCCGGGTTCCTGATGAGCCGGCGCGGGTCGAAGTTCATCGACGACTTCGGCGGCATCGTGAAGGTCGCACCGCTGCTGGCGGGACTGTTCCTCGTCGCCGGGCTGTCCTCGCTGGCGCTGCCGGGCATGGGCTCGTTCATCTCCGAGTTCCTGGTGCTGGTCGGCACGTTCGTGAAGTACCCGATCGTCGCGGTCATCGCCACGTCGGGCATCGTGCTGGCGGCGTTGTACGTGTTGTGGCTGTACCAGCGGACCATGACCGGACCGCTCAAGCCGGGCTGCGAGGGCGTCACTGACGCGACCGGCCGCGAGGTGGTGGCGATCGCCCCGCTGGTCGCACTGATCATCGCGCTGGGCGTGTTCCCGGCCCCGGTGCTCAACGTCATCAATCCGGCCGTGAACCAGACCCTGGCCGCGGTCGGGGTACAGGATCCGCAGGTCGGCGTGAATGCGGGAGGTGAGGGGCAGTGATCACAGACGTATTCACCGCGCCGGACATCAAGTACGCGCTGGTCGCGCCGCTGCTGATCGTCCTGGGCGGCGGAGTGCTCAGCGTTTTGATCGAGGCCTTCGCCCCGCGCCGCCTGCGCCGCAGCCTGCAACTCGTGCTGGTCGCTGTTGTGCTGCTCGTCGCACTGTTCCAGGTCGTGCGGCTGGCCGGGACCAACGAGTTGGCCGCCGCTGGCACGATCGCCGTCGACGGGCCCGGGCTGTTCATGCAGGGCTCCATCCTGCTGGTCGCCATGGTGTCCGCCCTGCTGATCGCCGAACGGCACGTGGACCCTGCCGGCGATGCGTTCGCACCCTCGGCGGGGGCGCTGCCCGGAAGTGCCGATGAGCGGGCTTTCACCGAACAGGGATGGTTGCAGACCGAGATTTGGCCGCTGTTCCTGTTCTGCGTCGGCGGCATGATGATGTTCTGCACGGCCAACGACCTGCTGACCATGTTCGTCGCGCTGGAGGTCATGTCGCTGCCGTTGTACCTGATGGCCGGCATGGCCCGCCGTCGCCGGCTGCTCAGCCAGGAAGCGGCGATGAAGTACTTCCTGCTCGGGGCCTACTCCTCGGGGTTCTTCGTGTTCGGCGCCGCGATGCTTTACGGCTTCTCGGGCAGCATCAACTTCAACGAGATCGTGACCGCGATGGCGGCCAATCCCGGCCAGAACGGGCTGCTGATCGCCGCCACCGGCTTGCTCTTCGTCGGGCTGCTGTTCAAGATCGGCGCGGTCCCGTTCCACCAGTGGACACCGGACGTGTACCAGGGTTCACCCACACCGGCCACTGCGTTCATGGCGGCGGGCGTCAAGATCGCTGCCGTCGGGGCGTTGCTGCGGCTGTGCTACGTCGCGCTCGGTGGTCTGCGGTGGGACTGGCGGCCGCTCATGTGGGCGGTGGCCATCGCCACCATGCTGATCGGGGCGATCGTTGCCCTGACCCAGACCGACATCAAGCGCATGCTCGCCTACTCGGCCATCGCCAATGCCGGCTTCATGCTGATCGGTGTGATCGCGACCAACCCGTCGGGGCTGTCCGGGACGATGTTCTACCTGCTTGCCTACGGCTTCAGCACGTTGGGTGCGTTCGCGATTGTGAGTCTGGTGCGCGATCCTGCCGGTGAGGCGACGAAGTTGTCGCAGTGGGCCGGGCTGGGCAAGACCTCTCCGATGATCGCCGGTGCAATGGCGATCCTGCTGCTGGCATTCGCGGGGATCCCGCTCACGTCGGGTTTTACCAGCAAGTTCGCGGTGTTCTCGGCCGGCATTGAGGGCGGCGCCACGCCCGTGGTGATCGTGGCCGTCATTGCCTCGGCGATCGCCGCGTTCTTCTACGTCCGGGTGATCGTGCTGATGTTCTTCACCGAGCGCGGCGACGACGCACCAGCGGTCGTGGTGCCCTCGAGTCTGACCGCGATTGCGATCGGTGTGGCGGTAGCAGTTACCGTGATTCTTGGTGTGCTTCCGCAAACCGTGCTGGACTTGGCAGACAAGGCCTCCACGTTCATCAGATAGGGGTGATCGGTGCCGAACCTGGCGTTCCTTGCCGACGCTGACCTGCGCGGTGGCCTACAGGACCGGCTGCAGCGGGTGGAGACCCGCCTGGCCGAGGCGGTCAAGAGCTCCTATCCGTTCGTCACGGAGACCTCCACCCACTTGGTGGCAGCCGGGGGCAAGCGGTTCCGGCCGCTCATGGCGCTGCTGTGCGCCGGATTCGGCGACCCGGACCAGGATGCGGTGTACGACGCGGCCACCGTCGTGGAACTGACGCATTTGGCGACGCTGTACCACGACGACGTGATGGACGAGGCGCCGTTGCGCCGCGGTCGGCCCTCTGCCAACAGTCGCTGGGACAACT
>JAKOQD010000356.1 GCA_029778515.1 Actinomycetes bacterium | reverse complement strand
GCGGTGCACGACACGGGCTTGTGACGGGGTCGTTAAGCCGGGTCTGGAACGCCGAGGGGGGCGGTTGCGGTGACAGAGGGCCCGGCTTATGAGGGTGAGCCGGGGCTCTCCCTCACGCGTAGCGTGGTCGGCGTGAATCCAGCTCGTCGGCTCGTGGTGCTCAGTGCCCTGCGCTGGGTGCCGGCTGGTCTGGTGATTCCCGTGCTCGTGCTGATGCTGGGTGCGCGGGGACTGTCGTTGGCCCAGACGGGGCAGATGATGGCGCTCTACAGCGTGGTGACCCTGAGCTTGGAACTGCCCACCGGTGGCTTGGCCGATGCCTGGGGACGCCGGCCGGTGATCGTCGCCAGCGCCGTTCTGCAAGCGCTGAGCCTGCTTCTCTTGGGCGTTTTGGGATCCGTGCCGTTCATCATGCTGGCCATGGTCCTGATGGGAACCTCGCGGGCACTCTCCTCGGGGCCGGTTGAAGCCTGGTACGTCGACGCGATGCACGGGCTCGGACACGAGGACGTCGAATCCGGCCTGGCGCACGGCCAGATCGCGGAATCGCTGGCGCTGGGTGGGGCAGCGGTGATCGGTGGTCTGCTACCTCGCGCCGCCTCCGGGCTGCCCAGCACGGGCACCGGGGTGATCACTTTGTCCGTGCCTTTCCTCGTGGCCGCCGTTGCGGCACTCGTGCACGCCGTCGTGGCGGCGCTGCTGCTTACAGGCGAGAAGTCGGCGCGCGGCTCGGTACGGCAGACAGTCGGACAGGCGGTCGGCATCGCAGTAAAGCATCCGCCGATCCGGCGCTTGATGATTGTCGCGGCCTGCCTCGGGCTGGTGCTGGCAGGTGTCGAACTGCTCGCGCCCAACCGTTTCGCCGAGCTGGCCGGGAGTGCGAGCGCGGGCGCGGCCCTATTCGGTTTCCTCACCGCTGCCGCGTTCGCCGCTGCCGCTGTCGGAGCCGCCGTAAGCACTCGGTTGCCGGGTGCCCGCGCGTTGGTGGGCGCAGGCGCCTTCCTCGTCATGGGTGTGCTCGTGCTGGGCCTGGCCTTGGCCGTTGTCGGCGGCGCCACGGCTGCCTACCTGTTGCTGTATGTGGCCATCGGAGTGCAGGGACCGGTGATGGCCGGGCTTCTGCACGCGAGAGTCACCAGCGAGGTTCGCAGCACGATGATGTCGGTGGAAAGCCTCGCGCTACAGGCCGGCGGGGCAGTTTCCAGTGTGATCGTCGGGGCCATCGTCTCTCGCATCAATCTGCTGGCCGGACTGTCGGTGGTGACGGCGACGGCGGTGCTGGCGGCCGTTCTGCTGGTCCGTGACAGACGGCACGCTGTGTGACGAATGTCACCGGTGTACCACTGTCGGGTGAATGCCTGATCTGACCTACTTGAATCGTGAAGCACGCGATCGTACTTGGCGCAGGCCTGAGCGTGCTCTTCGCCACGCCGGCGGTTGCTCGCCCGATCGACCTCGACCTGCAGTCCGAGGCCGGTGTGTCCTGGTCGCACGACCGCACCCCGGCGGTATCGCGCTCCGCATTGCATCCCGTCGGGACCACTCGCAGCCCGGCCCGCGCTGTCGCCTATTTGCTGTCGCTGGCACAGGCGCACACCACCGGCTACTGGGGACGCTGTCTGACCTTGGCCGACGATGCTTACATGCCCAGAGGACCGCGCCTGCAGACGGCGTTCGACCAGTGGTACCGCGCCAAGGACGCCGGGGTGGCCCACCCCAAGGACGAAGATCCGCCGCTGGGTGCGCAGATGTTCTGGGATCCCGGACACTACGCCGGGCACATCGCGACCTACGTCGGGGACGGGAAGGCCGTCACGAATATGCCCGACGGTTCGGTCAAGGCCATCGACTGGCACCGCATGAACGACTGGGGCCCGTACCTGGGCTGGGCTGACCCCTACTACAAGTGATGCGGCTCGGCGTTCTGCTAATTCCCACGGATCCGTGGCCGGTTGCCGTTGCCCGTGCACGCGCGATCGAGGACATGGGTTTCGCCCATCTGTGGACTTACGACCACCTGTCATGGCGGCGCTATAGGGATGAACCGTGGTTCGGTGCGGTGCCGTGGCTAAGCGGGATCGCGATGGCCACGAGCACGATCCGGCTCGGCACGATGGTGACCTCCCCGAATTTCCGGGAACCCGTCCTGCTCGCCAAGGACGTCATGACGCTGGACCACATCTCCGGTGGTCGCATCACGCTGGGCGCAGGCGCCGGTGGCACCGGTTTCGACGCCGACGTCCTCGGCCAGCCGGCGCTGACTCCGCGGGAGCGTGCAGCGCGCTTCCACGACTTCGCGCGCATGCTGGACGCGCTGCTGCGCAACACGTCCTACACCGGCTCGACGCCGTCCTACACCGCGGTCGAAGCTCGCACCATCCCCGGCTGCGTCCAGCAGCCGCGCGTGCCCCTCGCGATCGCCGCGGGCGGACCGACCACCATGCGCACGGCGGCCGAGTTCGCCGAAGCGTGGATCACGTTCGGCGATCCGCGGGACCCCGACCCCACGGTCGAATCGATGAGCGCCGCCGTGCGTCGGCAACGCGAGTTGCTGGACGAAGCCTGCCAGCGTGCGGGCCGGGATGTGCCCGGCCGGATCTTCTTGGCCGGCAGTGCGGCCGGGCGTCCGCTGGCCAGCCGGGAGGCCTTCGCGCGCTTTTATGAGTGGTGCCAGACCGAAGGATTCACCGACTTGGTGCTGCACGACCCGCGCGCCGGCGACTCGGAGTGGAACGACGATCCCGCCGTGCTGGAGTGGGTTGCGCAGACTTACTGCTGAGCCGGTGCTGGGCCAATCCGTGAGCGTTCCGGGCATCCGTTAGCTTCCCGGGCGCCGAAACCCCGCCCGCGGGGCTAACCGATGCCCGGAATGCTCACGAATCAGCCTTTCTCAACTCCAGCACCCGCAGCGATCCGAGCTTCGCCGCCATCCACAGAACAGGTCCGGCCGTTGAACCTCGTAGGCCGCACCCACTACCGCTGAAACCATGCCCCTGAGCGCGATGGTCGATGGCGAACTGGTCTGCGCACCCCTGATGCCCGACGATCGCTGGGCAGCCTTGCGCGGTGAGCGGGTGGTTCTGCAGCCCTGCGGCCATCCCGGCTTCGCGCGGGTGTCGGGGCTAGGCACCCGGCACTTCGTGCACACCCGGGACAGCGACTGTCATCCGGGGGAGTCGGCCGAGCACCTGCATCTCAAGGCCGTGGTCGCGAGGGCCGTCGCCGATGCCGGCTGGACGCCCGGAACCGAAGTACCTGGTCCCGGCTTCGTCGCCGACGTCCTGGCCACCCACGACAGCCGGCGCGTGGCGATCGAGGTGCAACGGTCAAAGCAGGTGTTGCGCCAGTACCGGGAGCGGCAGGACACCTACAACGCAGCCGGCGTGCGGGCCGTGTGGCTTGTGCGGTCGATCCCGGCCGGACATCTCGACGGCCCGGAACTCCCGCTGTTCCTGGTCACCGACTGGGTCGGTCAGGAAGCGTGCGTCGTCGTGGGTCGCAAGGTGCCGGTCCCGGCGCTTGTGACCGCGCTGCTGTCCGGCAAGTGCCATTGGCAGGACACAGTGGACGCACAGCGGCGGCTGACCGGGCGGGTCGCCCTGCTCTGCCCAGTCTGCGGTCGGCGCCGCGAGGTGGTCGTCGACGAGTGGCTGCAAGGACGCTGCACGTGTGGACTGCCAGTGTTGCGACCGGCTCCCGCCCGCACAACCACCGATGCTCGCTGCTGTGGCTATTGGGGTCCGGCGTTGGCCATCGGACTTCGTCGCAATGTCGTGGGCGCGGACGAACTCATCCCGCACGGGCACTGGTGCCTCAGCGCTTGAGGATGCCCTCGCTGACCATCCGGGTTCGGGTGACTGTGTCCACGGCTCCGGTCACCGGCAAATTCTTCGACCGCTGGAAGGTGGCCACCGCATGCATGGTGGCGGCGTCGAAGTAGCCGCTGGCCGACACCCCGAGGGCCGACTGCACGGTGCGGACCTCACTTCCGCGGCTGCCCCGCCACAGCAGTTTGCCGGGCTTGCCGGAGGTGCGGCTCAACCCCGGCGGGTTGCTGCAGGGACGCGAGTTCGCGCGGGTACGGCTGTAGAGGACGGCCGGCTCGCCGCGGAACGGCCGGCAGGGTCCGTAATCCTGCGCGGCGGCAGTGCCGTCGAAGAAGCTGGTCTTGCCGAACGCGCCCTGCCAGGAGAACGAGAAGTGCACGTGATCGGTATGCGGGTCGGACGGCGACAGCGCGCGCCAGCCCTCGCTCGCGCGGTACGCACCCCAAATGCGATGGTTGTAGCCGATGTACATGATCCCCAGCCGCCGCGCCCAGTAGGCGTTGTCGGCCAGCAGCCAGTTGATCAGGTCAGTCGCGGCCTTGAACTGTGCGGGATCCTTCGCGTTCGCGTTCCAATCCCAGGCCCGGCCGTCGAGGTGTTCGCTGATGCCGTCGTCGGTGCAATCGCGCATCGAACCCCAGTCCTTGGTCTGCGGGTAGGTCGCCAGGACGAGGTCGCGGAACCGCTGGAGACCTTTGCGCCACTGCGGATCGCAGCTGGTCTGCGGTACATAAGCGGCGAACCCCTCTGGCTCGCCCTGCAGAGCGGCGGCGTATTGGGTCAGGCCGGTCCCCGCGCGTTTGGGAACCGGCAGCTTCGCCGCGGCCGGCAGCGTGACCAGCAGCGGGGTGGCGACCGCACAGCAGGCGGCAGCGACGAGTGCGGATTTCAGCGTTCTCACCACGCTTTCCTCCATCGACCGGAAGTGGCGCTGACCTTACCGATTCCCAAGCCCGGTCTGCCGAACGAGTGGCGCTGTTCCGAAACCCGGACTTCTGCTGCTGCATTTGCCCGCGGGACCGCTGACCCCGAGGGTGATTTCGCGACGTTCGCATGGCATTCTTGTAAGAGGCATCGCGCAGCCAAACGGCGCCGACCCCGCGCCGTCCGAGTCGATCGCGCGGAGACGGAGTGCACTGATGACGATTGCAGGACTGGAAAATCCCCCGACCCGCAACAAGAAGTTGCTGGAATGGGTCGAAGAGGTCGCGAACCTCACGCAGCCCGATCGCGTGGAGTGGTGTGACGGCTCCGACGCCGAGTGGGAGCGCATGACGCAGGCGCTGGTCGACAGCGGCACGTTCATCCGCCTCAACCCGGAACTGCGTCCCAACTCCTTCCTGGCCCGCTCGGACCCCTCCGACGTGGCGCGCGTGGAGGACCGTACCTACATCTGTGCGCAGCGTGAGATCGACGCCGGCCCGACGAACAACTGGATGGACCCCACCGAGATGCGCGGGATTCTCAAGGGGCTGTTCGAGGGCTGCATGCGCGGTCGCACGATGTATGTGGTGCCGTTCTCGATGGGCCCGCTGGGCTCGCGGATCTCCCAGCTCGGTGTGGAACTGACCGACTCGCCGTACGTGGTCGCGAACATGAAGATCATGACCCGCATGGGGCAGGCCGCACTCGACCTGATCGGCGAAGAAGGCGACTTCGTTCCGGCGCTGCACTCCGTCGGATTCCCGCTGGTCGACGCCGACGGCAATGCGCGGGCGGATGTGGCCTGGCCGTGCAACGAGACGAAGTACATCGTGCACTTCCCGGAGTCCCGGGAGATCTGGTCCTACGGCTCCGGCTACGGCGGCAACGCGCTGCTGGGCAAGAAGTGCTTCGCGCTGCGGATCGCCTCGGCGATGGCCCGCGACGAGGGCTGGATGGCCGAGCACATGCTGATCCTCAAGCTGATCAGCCCG
>JAKOQD010000067.1 GCA_029778515.1 Actinomycetes bacterium | reverse complement strand
CACCACCTTCGACAACGTGATGGCCATCCCCCTCCGGACCTGACCCCGGGGGACCCGTCCCTGACCACCCACCAGCAACCCCGGAGACCCGCACCGCAGCGCCACGCGGAGTTCGAGCCTGCCCCCAAACCGCCCAGGGACTCTCAGATCACCCCCGCCAGCTCAAGCCGCCAGAGGAGGGCCGTCATGAAAGACGGAGGCTGAGGATCCAAGCCGTGTCGGTCCTGCCGGAAGCGCCAGGCTGAGGGCAGGACGTGTGCCAGGAGGTCGCGGTCGGTTCGCTCGGCGGTGTGCAGCTCTGCTAGTCGCGGTAGCGCGTCATCCCAGTCGTGGAGGTGGTCGAACCAGTGGGCCGGGATCGGTTCGGGGGCGGTGAGTTCGGCGTAGGCGTTGGCGAGCTGTCGGCGGTGGTCGCGGTTGGCGTGACGCAGTTCGTTGTCGGCGTTCTGCCACCACAGCCGGGCGTCCTCGAGGGTGTCGGGGAAGGACGCGGTTGTGGGTCCGCCGGCCAGGGCGTCGTCCAGGTACCACAGGTTGTTGGCGATCAGCGGTATCGGCTTTCCGTCGGCGTAGGGGCGGGTGAGCCAGAGGCGGTGGCGTCCGTCCTCGATCTGGTCTTCCTCGTACCAGTAGGTCACTGGGGTGGCGGCACCGACCCAGCTGGCGACCATGTCGTAGTCGATCTTTCGAAGCGGCATGGGCAGTTCGACGTCGACCGACTCCAGGTGGAGCGTTTCGGGTCCCACGGGGCAGCGCTCGACGGCGTACCGGACCGCCTGCAGGACCGCCAGCCAGTCGACGTCCAGTGTGCTGATGGTTCGGGGATCGCGGGCGTCGGTGACGTCGGGGTCCTGTCTGATCAGGTCCGTGGCGGGCCACCAACACCATGCCCATGGCCGATGCACGTGGACGTGTCGATAGGGCCGCCCGCTCGCGTCTGCCATATCGCCTCGCTCTCCTTCCCGATGCCCGCTGATCAGCGGCCCAGCGGCGCTGCAGCGTCGGGCTTGTCCGACGATGCCTTCGTCCTGCTTCTGCGTGCCGGGGCGGGCTGTGTAGCGGGCTGCACGGTGGGGATGAGGGTGCGCAGGTCGCCTAGCTGGCGTTCGTAGGTTTGCTGGAGGTCGGTGACTCGCTGGTCGCCGTGTGCTCGTTCGCGTTCGATCTCCTGGCGGGCGGCGTCACGTTCGGCGGTGGTCGCGGCGAGGCCCTCGCGGAGTTGGGTGAGGTGTTCGCGGGACGTGTCGAACTGTGCGCGCAGGTCTTGCAGTTCGCTGCGGACTTGGGTGGTGGCCTGCTCGGCTGCGGCGGCTCGTGCGGTCTCGGCGCGGGCTTGTTGGTCGGCGGCTTCGGCGCGCTGGTCAGCTTCGGCGCGGGCTGTCTGGGCGAGGTGGGCTTCTTGGCGCGCGGCGACGGTGGCCGCCTGGGCGCGTTCGAGTTCGTCGTTCAGACGGCGAGTCTCGGCTTCGAGGTTCTGCCTCGCGGTGCGTTCCTGGGTCAGCTCGTCGGTGAGGGCATCGATCCTCGCCTGGAGTTGGGAGGTGGTCTCGCGTGATTGATCCAAGTCGTGTCGTGCCTGCGACAGACTCGCCTCGAGTTCTTGAGCGTTCGAGGTCGCTTCGAGGGCCGCGGCATCGGCTTCTTCTTTCTCCGCGACGGCCGCGCGCAGCGCCTGTTCGGACCGGATCGCCCGGCCGTTTGCTGCTGCGACCTGCTCAGCGGCCTCGCTGGCCGCGGCTTCGAGCTGCGCTTCGGCGGCGCCGGGGTCGGCGAGGGTGCGCAGCTCGCCGAGGAGTTCATGCAT
>JAKOQD010000355.1 GCA_029778515.1 Actinomycetes bacterium | reverse complement strand
TCGAGGTCCTCGCCGAAGATCTTGATCGCGATCTGCGAGCGCACGCCCGAGAGCATGTGGTCGATGCGGTGCGAGATGGGCTGGCCGATCTCCAGCGCAGCCGGCAGGTTGATCAGGCGCTTGCGGATGTCGGCCTTGATCTCGTCCATGCTGCGCGTCAGCTCGGCGGTGGGCTTGAGGCCCACGTCGAGCTCGCTGACGTGCACGCCTTCCGCGTGTTCGTCCAGCTCGGCCCGGCCGCTGCGGCGACCGACGTGCGTCACCTCGGGCACCTGCTTGACCAGTACCTCGGCCTGGCGTGCCAAGGCCGACGACTCCGTCAAGGTGACACCCGGGTTCAGGCGCAGGCCGATCAGCAGCGTGCCCTCGTTGAACGGCGGCAGGAAGGTCGTCGGGAAGAACGGCACCGCCACTGCGGCCACCAGCACGGCCGCACCGGCCGCCGCCATGGCGGCCTTGGGCCGGTCCAGCACGCCCTGCAGGCCGCTGCGGTAGCGTGCCTTCAGCCAGGCCAGGACCTTGGTGTCACCGTGGTCCAGGTTCTTCATCCGCGGCAGCAGGTAGAAGCTGAGCACCGGCGTCACCGTCACCGAGACGATCAGCGAAGCCAGCGTCGAGACGATGAAGGCGATGCCCAGCGGCACGAACAGCTTGCCCTCCAGCCCCGGCAGTGCAAACAGCGGGATGAAGACGAGCACGATGATGACCGTCGCATAGAGGATGGCCGATCGCACTTCCATCGTCGCGTGCGCGACGATCTCGATCGGGTGCAGCCGGCTGTGCGGATGGTTGGCCCGGTCGGCCTTCAGCCGCCGCAGCACGTTCTCGACACCCACCACCGCATCGTCGACGAGACCGCCGATGGCGATGGCCAGGCCGCCCAGCGTCATCGTGTTGATCGACAGGCCGAAGTACTTGAAGACCAGAGCGGTGATGAAGATCGATACCGGAATGGCCGTCAGCGCGATGACGGTCGGCCGCAAGGTGCCGAGGAAGAAGAACAGGATCACCGCGACGAAGATCGAGGCGCCGATCAGCTTGCCCTGCAGCGTCGTGATCGAGGCCTCGATGAAGCTGGCCTGACGGAAGGTGACGCGAGGCGCCTCCATGCCGGCCGGCAGCGAAGCCTTCAGTCCGACGAGGGCGTCTTCGATGGACTTGGTGAGCGCGATGGTGTCGGCAGTCGGCTGCTTCTGGATGCCCAGGATCACCGCCGGCTTGCCCTCAAATCCTGCGTCACCGCGCTTGAGTGCCGCGGCGAACGTGACCTCGGCGATCTGGCGCAGGAGGATGGGTTGGCCGCCCTTGGCCGCGAGCGCGAGGTTCTTCAGGTCGTCGAGCCGGGACGTGCGGCCGAGGTTGCGGATCAGGTACTCGCGGCCGTTCAGCTCCAGGAAGCCACCCGAGGTGTTCGACGAGTAGCCCTTGAGCGCGCTTTCGAGCTGGTCGTGCGTGATGCCCAGCTCGGCCATGCGCGCGGTGTTCGGCTGCACCTGGAACTGCCGCACCTCGCCGCCGATCGGGATGACCTGCGCGACGCCTGGCACCGAGAGCAGGCGCGGTCGAAGCACCCAGTCGGCGTACTCGCGCACCGCCATCGGGCTGATCTTGCTCGGATCGACCGGAATGGCGATCTGCATGATCTCGCCCATGATCGAGCTGATCGGGCCCATGCGCGGCACCACGCCTTCGGCGATGCCTTCCTCCATCGAGGACAGCCGCTCCGACACCAGCTGCCGGGCGCGGAAGATGTCGGTGCTCCAGTCGAAGGTGACGTAGAGGAAGGAAAGGCCGGCCGACGAGGTCGAGCGCACCGACTCCACGCCGGGCAGACCGTTCATGGTCGTCTCCATCGGGAAGGTGATGAGCTGCTCCACCTCCTCGGCGGCCATGCCGCCGGCCTCGGTCATGATGGTGACGGTCGGCTTGTTGAGGTCGGGGAACACGTCCACCGG
>JAKOQD010000009.1 GCA_029778515.1 Actinomycetes bacterium | reverse complement strand
TCCTAACGGTCGTCTGGAAGTCGCCACCGGTGGCGGGCGATCACCTGGTCAAGGCTGCCGTCCAGCCTCCAGAGGCCTGGTTGACTGTGGCATCGCCCACCGCGGACGGTGGGCTCAGCCACAGTCTGTGGCGGCGGAAACTGTTCCGCCGGGTTGGTTCCGCACCCGGCGGTTCTTCAGGAACCGTTGGTGGCGGGCTAGAGGTTGATCATGTGGCCGGCGATGCCCTCCACGGCCTCCTTGATCGCTTCGGAAAGGCTCGGATGCGCGTGGATGTTGCGGCTGACCTCGTCCGCGGTGAGGTCCCACTGCTGGGCCAGCGTCAGTTCAGGCAGCAGCTCGGAGACGTCCGGGCCGACCATGTGCGCGCCGAGCAGCTCGTTGTAGCGGGCGTCGGCCACGATCTTCACGAAGCCGGTGGCGTCGCCAAGGCCGTGCGCCTTGCCGTTCGCGCTGAACGGGAACTTGGCCACCTTGACCTCGAAGCCGCGGTCCTTGGCCTGCGCCTCGGTGTAGCCGAACGAACCGATCTGCGGCTGGCAGTAGGTCGCGCGCGGGATCATGTCGTAGTCGATGGCCATAGTCTCGGCGCCGGCGATCGTCTCGGCCGCGACCACGCCCTGCGCCTCCGCGGTGTGCGCCAGCATCAGCTTCGCGGTCACGTCGCCGATCGCGTAGATGCCGTCCACGTTCGTGCGCATGAAGTCGTCGATCGCGATCGCGCCGCGCTCGGTCAGCGCCACGCCGGTGTTCTCCAGTCCGTAGCCGGTGGTGCGCGGCTGGAAGCCCAGGGACTGCAGCACGCGTTCGGCCTCCAGCACCTTGCCCTCTCCCCCGGCGGCAGGGCTGACGTGGACGCGGACGCCCTCGGCCCACTCCTCGATCGAGTCGACCTTGGTGCTGGTGAGCACGGTCACGCCGAGCTTCTTGTACGCCTTGAGCAGTTCGGCCGCTACCTCTGGATCCTCGTTGGGCACCATCCGGTCGAAGTACTCGACGATCGTCACCTGGACGCCGTAGTTGGCCAGCACGTAGGCGAACTCGGTGCCGATCGCGCCGGCGCCGCAGATCACGATCGATTCCGGCAGCTGATTGGAGAGGATCTGCTCCTCATAGGTGAAGATCCGGGCGCTGCGGGTGGTGTTGGGCAGCAGCTTGGTGGTTGCGCCGACAGCGATAATGCAGCTGTCGAAGGTGATCGTGTCCTCGCCGGCGTCCGTGGCGACCTTGATCGTCTTGGCATCCACGAAGGTGCCCCAGCCGTTGATCTCGGTGATCTTGTTCTTCCGCATCAGGAAGTGCACGCCCTTGACCATGCGATCGGAGACTGCCCGGCTGCGGTCGAACGCCACGCCGTAGTTGAAGCTCACCTCGCCCTCGATGCCGAAGGTCTTCGCTTCGCGGTTGAAGATGTGCGCGAGTTCGGCGTTGCGCAGCAACGCCTTCGTCGGGATGCAGCCGACGTTCAGGCACACCCCGCCCCACCACTGCTTCTCGATCACCGCTACGCTCTTGCCGAGCTGAGCTGCGCGGATGGCTGCGACGTAGCCGCCAGGACCCGCACCGAGGATGACGACATCGAAGTGTTGGCTCATGCCGGCTACTCTATCCACTGTCCTGACGAGCGGCGCAGGGGGCGCCTACGGATTGGCGGCGAGTCGCAACCCAGTTGCTCATATCTAATGTGAGATAAGCTGTCGCTCGTGAAGGACCTTCTACCGAGCAGTCTGGGCATGCTGATTCGGGACGCGCGCAAGCAGCGCGGCCTGACCCAACAGGAACTCGCGGACGTGCTCGGCACCTCCCAGAGCGCAGTGCACCGCATCGAATCCGGCGGGCAGAACCTGTCGCTGGAAATGATCAATCGCATCGCCACCGCCCTGGACAGCCCGCTGATCACCGCCGGCAGCGGCGGGCCGACGCACCTACGCATTCAGGGCCCAGTGACGCTGTCGGGTGAGATCGCCGTCCGCTCGTCCAAGAATGCAGCGGTGGCCCTGCTGTGCGCTGCCTTGATCAACCACGGGCGGACGGTGTTGCACGGCATCGCCCAGATCGAAGAGGTGAACCGCATCCTCGAGGTGCTCACCAGCATCGGCGTCCGGGCGACCTGGAGCGAGGACAAGTCAGAGCTCGTGCTGGTGCGTCCGGCCAAGCTCGACCTTGCCGACATGGACGTGGCCGCTGCGCGCCGGACGCGCTCGATCATCATGTTCCTCGGGCCGCTGCTGCATTCCGAGGACACGTTCGACCTGCCCTATGCGGGCGGCTGCAGCTTGGGCGCGCGCACGATCACGCCGCACCTGCAGGCACTGCGACATTTCGGGCTCAGCGTCCGCACCACTCAGGGCCTGTACCACGCCGATGTCGACCAGGCCTGCACCGGCGACCGTCGGATCACGCTCACCGAGCGCGGCGACACGGTCACCGAGAACGTGCTGATGGCGGCCGCGCAATTCCCGGGTCGCACTGAGATCCGCAACGCGTCCAGCAACTACATGGTGCAGGACCTGTGCTTCTTCCTTCGTGAACTTGGCGTGCAGGTGGATGGCATCGGCACCACCACGCTCACCGTCCATGGGCTGGACCGCATTGACGCCGATGTGGCGTACACACCGTCGGAGGATCCGATCGAAGCGATGAGCCTGATCACGGCCGCGATCGTCACCGGCTCCGAGCTGACCGTGCAGCGCTGCCCGATCGAATTCCTCGACATCGAACTCGCGATCCTGGCCGAGATGGGCCTGAACTACAGCCTGACCGAGGAGTACGCGGCGTACAACGGCCAGACCCGGCTCGTCGACGTGACCGTGAAGCCGTCCAGACTGCACTCCTCCGCGGACAAGATCCATCCGATGCCGTTCCCAGGGCTCAACATCGACAACCTGCCGTTCTTCGCGGTGATTGCGGCCGCGGCAGAGGGTCGGACGCTGATCCACGACTGGGTGTACGAGAACCGCGCGATCCACCTGATCGAGCTGAACAAACTGGGCGCGGACGTGCAACTGCTCGACCCGCACCGGATCGCGGTGAACGGCCCCACCCGCTGGCGCGGCCAGGAACTGGTCTGCCCGCAGGCACTGCGTCCGGCGGTGTGCCTGCTGCTGGCCGCACTGGCGGCCCGCGGCACCAGCGTGCTGCGGGATGTCTATGTGATCAACCGCGGCTACGAGGACCTCCCCAACCGGCTGAACGCACTGGGCGCGAAGATCGAGGTCTTCCACGACTGAACGAAAAGGGGACGGTGCCCTTATCGTTCAACTTGTCCACAGCCTCGGTAGCGATCTGGCTTCAGGAGTGGAAAACCTGGATGAAAAAGGAACCCTCCCCTTTTCGTTCAGGCGAGCTGGCGCACCTCGAAGTGGTGGCTCGGGTCGACCAGTTCCTGCTGGGCTGCGACCAGGGCGAGTTCGGCGGACTCCAACTCGGCGGTACGGCGCAGCAGTGAGTAGACCGCGTCCGCGGTGGCACCTACAGCGTGGCCGGGGGTCTCGCTGTTCAGCAGATGCGCCAGGAACAGCGCCGCGGTCAGATCACCCGAGCCGGTGAAATTGCGCTCGAGTCTCGGGGTGGTCACCTGCCAGGCGCCATCAGCTGACACCACCAGCATGTTGATCTCGTCGGGGTGGTCGCCTTCGAGCACGGTGGACGTGACCAACACCACTTTCGGCCCCCGCTGCTGCAGTTCCCGGGCTGCGCCGAGCACTTCGGCCAGGGTTGTGGTGGTGCGTCCGGTGAGGAAGTCGAGCTCGAAGTGGTTCGGCGTGACCACATCCGCGGCCGGCACCACCTGGTCGCGCATGAACTCCGGAATGCCCGGACGCACGTAGATACCGCGGCCGATATCGCCGATGACCGGGTCGCAGCAGTAGATCGCCGCGGGGTTCTCCTTCCGCACCAGCCGCACGGCTTGCAGGATCTCCGCACCCATCTCCGCGGCACCCTGGTAGCCGGAAAGGATGGCGTCCACGCGTCCGAGCACGCCACGATCGGCGATGCCTGCCACGACGTCCGCCACGTCTCCGGGGGCCAGCAGCGGCCCACGCCAGGCGCCGTAGCCGGTGTGGTTGGAGAAATGGACGGTGATCACCGGCCACACCTCAACACCCAGGCGCATCAGCGGAAACGTGGCCGCACTATTACCCACGTGGCCGTAGGCGACCGAGGACTGGATCGAGAGAATCGTTGTCACCGCCATATTGTGCGGCCGATCCGAGCCAGTCGAGCGTCACGTCCAGCCCTGCGGCCCTAGAGTGCCCTCGTGAACGTCGGCGACTTCCCCTTCCTCGATCATCGCTTCGTCGCGATAGCGCATCGGGGTGGCTGGACGCGGCCGGCGGACGCCGCCAGGGAGAACACCGTCTACGCCTTCGAGAGGGCAGTCGACCTCGGCTTCAGTTTCCTGGAGATCGACGTTCGCACCACCGCGGACGGGAAGCTGGTGCTCTTCCACGATGCCCGGCTGGAACGGCTCACCGGCGCCAGCGGGCGGGTGCGCGAGCGCACCTGGCGCCAACTCCGTGACCTGCGGATCGGCGGGTTCGATCCCGTCCCGCTGCTTGAGGACGTGCTGGACCGGTTCCCGGCGACAGTGTTCAACATCGACCTGAAGGACAACGCCGGCGTGCCCGCGCTGGTAGCGCTGCTCCGCCGGATGGACGTCTCCGACCGGATCGTGGTGGCGTCCTTCTCCACCCTCCGCATCCGTCGTTTCGCCAGCCGCTCCCCCGGCATCGCGCTCGGAGCGACGCCGCTCGGCGTCGGTTGGGACGGTTTCGTGCCCGGACTGCGCCGCTGGCGGGTCGATCCGGCACCGGTCCTGCAGGTGCCGGCTCGGGTGCTTGGAAACCTGTTGCCGTTGGTGCGGCGCGACCTCATCGACTTCCTGCACAGCACCGGACGGAAAGTGCACGTCTGGACGATCGACGATCGCGCCGAGATGGAGCGCCTGATCGACCTGGGAGTGGACGGGCTGATCTCGAACGACCTGGTGACGCTGAAGTCGGTGCTCACTGAACGCGGACTCTGGGAGGCGGACGAATGAGGAGCACACCCGCGCAGCGATCCTGGTACTGGTACGACTGGGCCAACTCCGCCTATATCACCACGACTGCGACGGTGATCATCGGGCCCTACCTGACCAGCCTGGCCAACAACGCTGGCTGCCCGCAGCTGGCCGAGGGCGAGATCTGCACCAATCCGGTGCTGCTGCTCGGCATCTTCCCCGTGCTGCCGGGCGCGCTGCACCCTTTCCTCGGCACGCTGAGCACAATCGTCTCGGCAATCCTGCTGTTGTTCGTCGGCGCCGCGGCCGACCGCTCGACGAAGCCGCACCGCTGGCTCGCCACCACCGCCTGGATGGGCGCGCTGGCCGGAAGCCTGATGTTCTTCCTTGAGGGCGACAACTGGCAGCTGGGCGCATGGCTGATGATCATCGCGGCGTTCTGCTTCGGTGCCTCGACGGTGGTGTACGACTCAATCCTGGTGCGGATCGCCGGACCTGACGAGCGCGACAAGGTCTCCAGCCGCGGCTGGGCCTTCGGCTATCTGGGCGGTGGCCTGCTCCTGCTCGCGAACTTCGCGCTGATGAGCCTCCATGAGCAACTGGGCATCAGCTACGGGCTGGCGGTGCGGCTCAGCCTGCTCTCCGCCGGTCTCTGGTGGGGCCTCTTCACGATCATCCCGGTCTTTGGCCTGCGCAGGCTTCCCCGCGAAGTGTCGACTCCGGTGGCTCGCCGGAATCCGTTCAGCCAGTTGATGGCCACTTTCGCGAGCATGCGCAACTATCCGCAGACGATGCTCTTCCTGCTCGCGTTCCTGTTCTTCAACGACGGCATCCAGACGGTGATCGTCTCGTCCAGCCTGTACGCGTCCTCCGAGCTGGGCATGGCGACCAGCCAGGTGATGATGACTTTCCTGGTCACCCAGTTCGTGGCGTTCGGCGGTGCGCTGCTGTTCGGCCGGGTTGCCGCGCGGATCGGTGCGAAGCGGACGGTGCTTGGCGGGATCGCGATCTGGTTGGCCGTGGTGCTTTCCGCTTTCCTGCTGCCGGCCGGCAACTTCGGTGCGCTGATCGGCCTCGGTGCAGCGATCGGGCTGGTGATGGGCGGCACCCAGGCGCTGTCACGCTCGATGTATAGCCAGCTGATCCCGCTCGGACGGGAGGCGGAGTACTTCAGCTTCTACCAGGCGATGGAGCGCGGCACGAGCTGGCTCGGAACCCTAACGTTCGCGCTGGTGTTCCAGTTCTCGCATTCGTACCGGCTGGCTCTGGTCGCGCTGGTGGTTTTCTTCGTCGTCGGCGGGGTACTGCTCACCCGCGTGGACATGCGCAAGGGAATCACGGACGCCGGCAACGCGTTACCAAAGGTGATCTAGATGGCCGCCGTCACCT
Organism: Actinomycetes bacterium; assembly: GCA_029778515.1. Next base: position 4,745 of record JAKOQD010000009.1, on the reverse strand, counting down.
GCGTCGGTCGACCCGGCTACGGTGGAAGGCGGAGGTAACGAGATGGCTGATCGAGCATTGCGCGGGTTCGGACTCGGTGCGAAGAGTCACGCCGACCCGAGCGGGGTCGAACTCGCACCCCGCCAGGAGATCGGTTTCGAGTGCCCGAAGGGCCACCAGTTCAACGTCGTGTTCGCCGAAGAGGCGGAACTTCCGACCGAGTGGGAGTGCCCGCGGTGCGGCGCCACTTCGCGTCGTTCGGACGGGGTGGAGCCGGAGGCCAAGGAGACCAAGGCGCCGCGAACCCACTGGGACATGCTGCGCGAGCGTCGCTCGATCGAGGAGCTCGAAGACCTGCTCGCCGAGCGCCTCGAGGAGATCCGCGGCGACGGCCAGTAGGGCGGCGCCGAAGCCGTTGCCGGACTTGTGCGGACGACCCTTCGACAGGCTCAGGGATCGTCGGCCGGGGCGACCGGATCGTTAGGCGGGCCGACCGCCAGGTTCGATTTCGCCCTCAATCACGACGCTGGTTCCCGCGTCCGTTGCCGGCGACGGCACATCGTCCGCGGTCTCGCCGCGAATCACCGTGCCTGGGCCATACTTGGCCTTGATCACCCCGAAGTCCACTCCTGACTTCGCCGCCTGTCGAGCGATCAGGAAGCCTAGTGACTTCCGCACCAGCGGACGGGTGAGCGGCAGCAGGAAGAACACTCCGATGAAGTCGGTGAAGAAGCCCGGCAGCATCAGCATGATGCCGCCGATCAGCACCAGGGCCGCGTCCGCCAACTGACCGGTGGGCATGCGTCCGGTGTTGATTGCCTGGGTGAGTGCCGTCCAGGCCTTGCTGCCTTCACGACGCAGCAGCCAAGCCCCGACCAGCGCCTCGGCGAGAAGGATCCCAAGGGTCGGCAGTGCTCCGATCCGTGAGCCGACGAAGGTCAGCAGCCAGACCTCGGCTACCGCGACCAGGATGAACCCGACCACCAGCGCCGGCAGCACCCAACGGCCGGCGAACAGATTGCGGTTCATGTCGTGCCTCCCTGGCCGCGCTGCTGCCACCACTTGGTGACCTGACCACGCAGGCGGCCCACCTTGCGTCCTGCCTCCTGAGCAGCCTGGCCAGCCGCAGCACCCAGCCTCTCGGTGCCGTCCTTCACCTGGCCGAGCCGGTAGCGCAAGCCCCACTGGGCGGTCAGCAGCATCGCCTCCGCGACGATCTGGCCACTCATCTTCGAATCGCCGTACTCGCGCTCGATGAACTCGATCGGAACCTCGGCCACCTCGAAACCGTTTCGCAGAGCACGCCAGGCCAGGTCGACCTGGAAGCCATAGCCGGCAGCCTCGACGCCATCCAGGTCGATACCGCGCAGAGTGGCGGCCCGCCATGCGGTGAAGCCACCGGTGGCGTCCTTGACCTTGAGGCCGAGCATCAGCCGGGTCCACAGGTTGCCGCCGCGGGAGAGCAGTTCGCGGTGCAACGGCCAACCTTTGGTCGAGCCGCCCTTGATGTACCGGGAGCCCTTGACCGCGTCCGCGGTCTCCAGGCGCTTGAGCATGGCGGGCAGGTACTCGGGCTGGTGGGAGCCGTCCGCATCGTGTTCCACCAGCACGTCATAGCCCTCAGCCAGTCCCCAGCGGAAGCCGGCGACGTAGGCCGCGCCGAGCCCCTCTTTGCCCGTTCGGTGGAGCACATGCAGGTGGTCGTCGGCCGCAGCCAGTTCGTCGGCGAGGGCGCCGGTGCCGTCCGGTGAGTTGTCGTCAGCTATCAGGATGTGCGCGGACGGAACCGCTGCGCGGATGCGACTGGTGATCGGTCGAAGGTTTTCGGCTTCGTTGTAGGTGGGGATGATGACGAGCACACGCTCAAGACCTGCCGGGTAGGCCATTCGCTTCTCCAAGTTGGGTAACTTCCACATCCATTCTGCCGTACCGCAGTGACAGCCCGAGTCCGACGACTGCGAGCAGGGTGATGGTGAGCTCGATCCAGGACGCCCCCCAGGCCGCCGGCGTGACCCCTTCGCGGGTCGGCAACTCGACCACGCCGGACGCGCTGACGTGATCCGGTTCGGTGAAGGCGACGCTCCCGTCCGGATTGATCAGGCCGCTCACCCCGCTGGTGGTCACCACGAGCATCTCGCGGCGCAGTTCGAGCGCGCGCACGCGGGTGATGGCGAACTGCTGCTCGATCTGGCCGGTGCCCTGGTACATCGCGTTGCTGGACTGCACCAGCTGCACCTGTCCCCCCGCGCGCACCGTGTCGTAGGCGAAGTCGTCGTACACCAGGTCGTAGCAGACCAGGATACCGAGCTTCAGGGTGGTGCCATCCGCCAGCTTGACCGGCAGTACCCCCGGCGCAGTGCCAGGGATGGACTGCGCGCCCACGTACTGCAGTTCGGGGATCAGCGGCAGCAGGATCGAGCGGAACGGCACCCATTCGCCGAAGGGAACAATGCCCCGCTTGATGTAAGTTCCCTGGACCCCTGCCTCCGGGTCCCACCACAGCGAGGCGGTCCGGCGCTCGTCTTTTCCAGGACCTTCCAGAATTGCCCCGACCAGGATTGGCACGCCAGCGCGATCCAGCGCGGCCTGAACCAGTCTATTGGTTTCCGCATCGAGGAACGGGTCCATGTCGGTGCCGTTCTCGGGCCACACAATGAACGCTGGCGGTGGGCGGGTTCCCGTGTCCACGTCGTCGGCGAGGCGGTCGGTTTCTGACATCTGGTCGGCGAACCGGGCGGTCTCCGCGGCTTGATTGCGGGTGATCGTCCGCGCCTCTCCGAGACCGTAGACGCCCCCGCCGGGCGCGCCGCCCTGCACGTAGCCGACTGAGGTGGTGCCGGTCTGCAGTCCGGCCGGAACGAGTAGGCCGCCGAGGGCGAGGACGGCAATGCCGGCGACCCCTGACGCGACCAACGCGGTTCGTTGCTTGGACGGCGACAGCACGAGCCAGGCGAGCAGCTGGCCCGCCATGGCCGTCGAGAAGCCGAGCGTGGCCACGCCGACCAGGGGCAGCATGGCGGCGAGCGGTGAGTCGACCATGGCGTAGCCGAGACGCATCCAGCCGAAGCCGCTGAACGGGAACCTGGAATAGGCGAACTCGATGCCCGTCCAGCAGGCGGCGGCCAGCAGCGGCCACCAGGCGGTACGGCTGGCCAGCTTGATCGCTGCGCCGAGGACCGCGTAGAACAGGGCTTCCACCAGGACCAATCCGAGCATGGCCTGCAGGAAGATCACCTGCATCCAGCCGACGCCCAGCAGCAGGAAGCCAACACCGAAGGCGAACCCGAGACCGGCCGCGCCACGCAACCGGCGGGCGGCGAGCACGGCGAGCGTCAGCCCGGCTACACCGGGAATCACCAATGGCCAGGCTCCGAACGGCTCGAAGCCGAGTGCCGTCAGTACGCCGGCGAGGATCGCCAGGGCGGCCCGCACACCCCAGTGCCGGTTCGCCAGCCAGTGGGAGAAGGTCGGAGCGCGAGTGGCCGAAGCTGACCCGACCGGTTGGTCGAGCTCATCGAGACCCGGCTGTCCCGGTCGATCCGCAAACACATGCGCAGCCTAGTGGGGCGACGGTAGCGGCCCCGAACTGGCAGCATGGGGCGATGGCTGACCGATTGCTGGCATTCGATACCGCTTCGCTCTATTTCCGTGCGTTCTTCGGGCTGCCGTCGACGTTACGGGCCGCGGACGGGCGTCCGGTGAACGCGGTGCGTGGGTTGCTGGACTTCTTGGCGCGGTTCATCACCGACTACTCCCCCACCCAGGTCGCCTGCGGCTGGGACAACAACTGGCGGCCGACCTGGCGGGTGGACCTGGTGCCGTCGTACAAGGCGCATCGGGTGGCCTACGGAGTCGTCGAAGAGGTGCCGGCCGACCTGGTGGGCCAGGTGCCGCTGATCCTTGAGGTCCTGGCTGCGCTGGGGTTGTCGGTGATCGGCGCGGACGACCACGAGGCGGACGACGTGCTCGGCACCTTCGCCACCGTTGCCGGCGTGCCGACCGATGTGGTCACCGGTGACCGCGACCTCTTCCAATTGGTGGACGACGAGCGCGAGGTGCGCGTGCTGTACTGCGGACGCGGCGTCGCCAACCACGATCGGGTGGACGCGGCCTGGCTGCTGGCCAAGTACGGCATCGACGGCGCGGGATATGTCGACTTCGCTGTGCTGCGCGGTGATCCCTCCGACGGCCTTCCTGGGGTGCCCGGGATCGGTGAGCGGACCGCGGCGCGGCTGGTGGCCGACTACGGCGATCTGGAGGGCATCGTGGCGGCAGCGGTGTCCGGCCGGCTCTCCCCCACCCTGACCGCACGGCTGAAGGCCGCCGTCGACTATCTGGGTGCGGCGCGCGAGGTGGTCGCGGTTCGCCGTGACCTTGATCTCGCCCCCGTCGACCTGACGTTGCGCGCCGCGCCAGCGGATCCCGTCCGCTTCGCCGAGCTGGCTGAAGAGCTGAACCTCGGCGGTTCCGCCGAGCGAATCCTAGCGGCCATGAACCTTCGAGGCGCCGGCCCTTCGTGACGGTCGCAGCGCGACCTCCTCAGGGATCATTTTGCTCGGCCTAGAGAGGGCTCAATCCGTGTGGTTCGAGCGCAGCGCGTAGACCGCGGAGCCGGCGACCACATTGGCGAAGCGATTGCCGCTGGGCAGCGGCGTCCCTGCTGGGCTGAGCACGATTCGCCGTTCGACGGTCAGTCCCAGGCGGTCGAACAGTTCTTCGAGTTCCACCAGGGTGGTGTGCCGCAGGTTGGGCGTGTCGTACCAGGC
>JAKOQD010000066.1 GCA_029778515.1 Actinomycetes bacterium | reverse complement strand
GCGAATTGGAAGGAGCCGCCACGCTTGTCGCCGAACTCGTCCACCGTCCGATAGATCACCGTGTAGGTGCCCTTCGGGAGCTTGCTGCGCAACTGGGTGGTGACGTTGGTGCCTTCGACGATCAGCGGGCCGGTGGTCACGTTCGCGCCGCTCTCGTCAAGCACCACGATCGTAGCCAGCGAGGGGTCCGAGTCGGCCTTGAAAACCAGGGTCACCCAGCCCGGAACCCGCTTCAATTCCTGCTGCGGAGCGGGGTCGCTGGAGTCCAAGAAGTCGTCCGCTGCCCACGCCGAACCGTGCCCGATGAATCCCACCATGAGTAGGGCGGACACCATGACGGCTAGCCAGCGTGCACTCTTCACAGCAACTCCATAGTCTGCTAGGCAGGGTCGAACCTGTTTACAGGGTAGCGCGCAGCGTGAGTTATGCTGTCTTGAAAGCACCCTAAGAAGAATTCTCAGCCACCGGGCCGCCGGCTCGATGATGGCAGCCACGACGAGGGGGACGGATGCCTTCAGCCACGCCACGGAAACGATGGACCCATCGGATTCTGGCGGTGTTCGGCGCTGTGTCCCTGGTCGCAGCACTGGCGACCACGCCGGCCGCCGCGATCGATTGGACGATCAACCCCGACACCCAGGAAGCCGCAGCGGCGACGAACGCCAGCGCCGACGCTTCCAGCTGTCCCACGCTCACCACGGTGCCGGGCGGCGTCGAGGCCTGGTTCAACACCGACGACATGGAGTACCGCGGCCTGGGTGACACCAACAACGCCCCGTCCGCCACGTGGAGCTTCGCCCACAAGGTCGCGCAGATCATCTGCGGCGCCAAGCAGGGCGCCAACATCTACGTGGGCATGTACTTCATCCGGGCGATCGGCACGGCCGAGCGTCCCGAGACCGACACCGACGTCATCTGGAACGCGATGAAGTACGTGATCGCCAACCGCGGCGTGAAGATCGGCTTCGTGATGGACGGCGGCGGCATCACGTCCTCCAGCTCGAAGGCACAGATCAAAAAGAAGCTGGCCGAGATCGGCGCCGGCATCTACTGGTGCTACAACGGCTGTCTCAACACCAATACGGCGAAGAAATTCCCGTACGCGATCAACCACGAGAAGTTCCTCGCGATCAGCGACACGATCTGGGCCGGCGACAGCGCCCAGCACCCCGCGGTCTACTCCTCGTCCGGCAACTTCGCCCGCAGCCAGGTGCGCAACTACTGGCAGGAAGCCACGCTGGTCTACGACGACGTGCGCCTTTACAACTTCACCGTCGACCGCTACAACGCCATGAAGGTTTGCACCGGCAGCAGCACCGGCGGCAGCAACTGCAAGTCGGGCAAGTTCCCCGGCGCGAAGCAGTCCGGCATCGTCACCGCGGCCGGCAGCCTGAAGAAGCTCCGCGGCATCTGGACCGATTCGTACTTCCGCCGCTACACCGACGCCGGCCGCGGCACCACAATCTCCTTCAGCCCGCAGCCTGAGACCGTGCTGGACTACTACGTCGAGCAGTTCAACGACGTCGACTGCACCGTGGACAACAAGATCCGGGTGGCGATGTATCGGCTCACCGACACCCGCGCCGTCCGCTTCATCGACACGGTGAAGACCCTGAAGAGGCAAGGCTGCGACGTGCGCATCCTGCTCTCTCAGACCGGCGGCGCGCAGACCATCTCCAAGCAGGTCTCCAAGCAGATCAAGGCCGCCGGACTGACCGAGCAGATCAACTGCACGCGGATCCCGATCCACACCAAGATGATTCTGATCGGGCCGGCCACCAACAACAACGGACGCATCCTGTTCGGCACGGCCAACATGAGCACCTCGGCCATCCGGTACAGCGAGGAGCACGTGATCACGATGGACTCCCGCCGCGCCGACGATGCCATGGCCGCCGACATCCGCCAGGTCTACGGGGTCTACCAGGCCGGCTGGAACGAGCTCAACCAGGGAAGCAGGACGTGCAAGTGAACACCAATCGCACCCACCGGCACAGCCCCTGGTTCGCGCTGCTCGCCGCGTTCGTGGTCGTCCTCGGCCTGCTCGTGCCCGCCGCCAACGCGGACGCAGCCAAGTACCCGTACAGCGCTCCGCCGGAGCTCTCCGCAGTGAACTCCGCCAAGACCTCGGTAGAGCTCTTCTGGCGCACGGTCACCGGCGCACCCGGCTACCGCGTCCGCGCTGTCGGCGGTGGCCAGACGCTGTACCAGAACACCGGCTCGGACGGCACGACGGTCTTCAAGGGCCTGGCCCCGAGCACGTCCTACACCTTCAACGTGGCCGTCCTGCAGGTCACCGACGGCAAGCAGCTAAGCGCCTGGTCGAAGGCGAAGGCGACCCGCGCCACCACCGCGGCGACCATGCTCGAGCCGCCCACCGACCTGAAGATGACCAAGCAGACCCCGAACACCCTGACCTTGTCGTGGACGCCGCCGGCCGGCTTCGACCCGGCCGCCCACGCCATCCGGGTCGACTACGCCGAGGACCAGGCGATGACCACCGGCAACGGATCGCAGTTCTTCAGCGGTAACTCCGGTACGCTCAACGGGCTGAGCACCAACACCAACTTCTTCGTCCGCGCCACCGTGGTCGGCATCACCGACCACGCCCAGGTCGGTGACCGCAGTACTGCCGTGCTCGCCAAGACGCTCTCCCCGATTGGCTGGATCCACGGGACTGTGACCGGAGCGCCCGACGCCGCGTTCGCGAACTACTCAGTAGCTGCGTACTCGGTGGCCAGCGGCGACGTGAACCAGCAGGTGAACCTGACCAAGAAGGGCAGCAGCTGGGAATACACGCTGCAGGTGCGTCCGGGCGGCTACTACGTGCAGGTGGTCAACGTCGGACCAGCCAACTACACCTCCCTGTGGGCCAAGTCGGGTGCCGACGGCGCTCTAATCCAGAGCCAGGGCACCCAGGTGAGTGTGGCCATGGGTGGCACTACCGAGGCGCCCGCGGTAACCGTGGGCAAGGGCACCGTCCTCAAGGGTCAGATCGACTGCCCCGGGCAGGGCACGAAGGACAGCTGCTCGATCGACGTGAGCGCGCTGCTCGACGGTCAGGTCGTGGCCGCCAACCGCAGCGATTCGTCCGGCAAGTATGAGATCGCGGGCCTGCCTGCGGCGACGTACACCGTCCGCACCAGTCACGCCGAGGACCGGTTCGTGGCCGCAAAGGAAACCGTTGCGGTCGCTGGTGACAGCGTCACCTACAACCACACCATGGCTAAGCGCGACTTCCTCACCACCTACAAGGTGAAGTTCGTCAAGAAGGGCAAGGTGCTGAAGTGGTCGAGTCGCGCCTACCTGGCTGCGGTGCTGCCCACCGAGCGCGCCGACAACAACGACTTCCAGTGGTACCGCAACGGTTCCCCGATCTCGGGTGCCACCGGCAGCAGCTGGCGGATCTCCGGGGGCGGCAAGATCAAGCTCTGCGTGCGCTACGGAAGATTCGGCTTCCACACCGCTTCCTGGGCGTGCTCTTCGGCCAAGAAGGTCTAGTCACATAAGGTTGAGTCCATGCTGAAGCACCCCCGGCGCTGGGTTCGCCGAGTGCTCGGCCGTTCGAAGACCGATGCGCAACCCGCCGTCCTGCGGCTGGAGTTCAGCACACCCGAGCAGTTCGCCGCGTTCGTCTCGGATCCACGGGCCAGGCGCAAGTACCGCGCCCTCGAACTGCGGGTCTCGCCCTGGTACGCGATCCGTCCGGATTGGACGGGACGGCTGGGGCCCCTGAAGGGCGTCCGTTCACTGCGGACGGACTTCGACCAGGCCGGTCGGGTGGCGAGCGCCGGGCTCGTCCTGGCTGAACCGATCGCCGGCTACGAGCTGGTGCGTGCGGCCTTCGGGCTGTTCTACCCGGTGCGGCCCACGACCGGGTGGGGCGGCCGGCGGGTGGCCGTCGATGCCGGTGCTCCGGTGGCGGACTGCTGGCAGCCGGGTGGCGGCCTGCGTCCGCTTAATCCAAGGAAGCAGAAAAAGCAGTTCACCGACTTCGAGGTGTTGGTGGACGGCGAGGGCGAGTTCTGGCTGGGGGAGCATCCGGCGCCACCGGTGCTGATCGAGCGGACACCCGGGTCGCAAATCCTGATCGATCCGAAGGTGCACCGCCCGCTGGAACGCCGGCAGCCGTCACCCAGCACCGTTTCCGCGACAGCGCGGGTGCGGGATGGCCGCCTGCTGATCGACTCGAACGGCTCGCTCCTGGTCGATGCGGACGCGTCCGCGGGCCTCACCGCCACCAACCTGCGCCAGTTGGGGCTGGTCACCGACATCGACGCCTCCGGCGTCGGTGGCGGGCTCGTCGCGGGCCGCCTGGTGGCCCAACTGGCGGCCTATGGGGCCGTCGTGCATGACGCTGCCCCCGGTCTGGAACTGTCGCCCGAGCTCGCGCGGCTGGTGGAATCGCCGTTCGCGCGGATGGGACTGCTCGACCACATGAACCGGTCGCTGGCCCAGGTGCGCGCGGTGATGACCGGGCATACCCGTGCCTTCACCGAGGGCGAGCTGCCCTCTGTCTCGGTGATCCTGTCGTGCCAGCGGCCGAACCTGCTGGTGCGCATCCTCGAGCAGTTGGCGGCGCAGGACCATCCAAACGTCGAGGTGGTGGTGGGTTGCCACGGCTTCCCCGCACCGGCGCGGGAGTCGTTCCCCGAGCCGGTGCTTGGGGTGCTGGGGCCCGTCCTCGAGTTCGGCTCGGACATGCTTTTCGGCGACGTGCTGGCTGGACTCTCCGCGGCCGCGTCCGGTGACTTCATCACGAAGGTCGACGACGACGACTGGTACGGCCCGCATCACCTCACCGACCTGCTGGCCGCCTGGACGTACTCCGAGGCGCACCTGGTGGGCAAGAAGCTGGCCCTGGTGCACTTCGAGGAGGACGACTCGCTGGTCATCCGCCGGTTCTTCCTGGAGGGCTACCGCTGGCAGGTGGCCGGTGGCGCGGCGATCATCGCCAAGCACGACCTGACCGCGGTCGGCGGCTGGCGCTCGCAGCGGCGCGCTGTCGATCGGGGCCTGTGGACCCGCATGGAGGAGGCCGGTGCGCTCACCTACGCCTGCAGCGGCCCCGGCTACGTGCACACCCGCCACGCCGGCCCACACACTTGGGCGGTCAACGACCAGCACTTCCGCGAGTCCTACGCCGAGGAGACCCTTACCGGCATTCCCCCCGCCGCGCTCGGCGTCCGCTGACGCCTCAGCTCTTGACGCGGAACTCGTTCTGGATGGACGCGGCGTGCAGCTTGGCTTCGGCGGTGATCCGGTCCCCTTCGGCCACGAATGCGGCGAGCGGGCCGGCGGGCAGGTCGCCCAGCACGTACTTCTTCATCTTCAGCCGGTCGGCGCGCAGCGAGTCGTCCGCGAGCGCGTCCGCAAGGATCTGCGAAAGGTTCGACAGGTCGTGCTCGAGGATGTACGACGCGCGCTGGGTCGGGAAGGTGTTGTAGTACGTCGCCAGGTCGAGTTCGCGCGGGTTGGAGGTGATCAGCGGCCGCTCGGTGTAGAGGTAGTCGGTGACCACGCTGGAGATGTCCGAGATCAGCGCGTCCGCAGCATCGAAGCACTCGTACAAGGTGATGGACGCCTCCGGACCGACATACAGGTGGCCGGCGTTCGCCGCCGCCAGCAACTCGACGATCTCGACCCTGGCCTGAGCCATGCCGGGACGCTGCACACCGCTGGCCGGGTGCGGCTTGAAGATGATCCGGACGTCGGGCAACTCCGCAAGGATCCGGCGGATCATCTGCGGGCCCATGCGCTCCAGTGAGGAGTAGTTGGACTCCTCGTAGTAGCCCTCGAAGGTGGGCGCGTACAGGATCGTGCGGCGGTGGTCCTCCGCGATCGGGCCGACCCTCAGCTGCTCGACCTGCGGGCGTCCGATGATCGCGTACTGGCTGTCGGGCATGTGGATGCCGGCCGCCTCGTAGCGGTCGATCGCGGCCTGGCCGGCCACCCAGACGCCGTCGTAGACCCGCGAGACCGGGTTCGCCGAGGTGGACTTGTCGGAGTCGCCGTGGTTGAGGAAGACGTGCCGGATGCTGGCCTCGCGCAGCAAGTGCACGTTCTTGCCTGCGTTGGCCAGGTAGTAGGCCACCATCGTGGTCGGCCGGATCAGCTCCTCGACGTGCCGGGTCTTCGGCGCATACACCACCGGCACCGGCGTCGGCGCGATCGGCTGCAGGTGGCTGGCCTCGCGCACCATGATGAACGACTTCTGGTGCAGCGCCTCGATCGCCGGCACCCACTGGTTCAGGATGTAGAGCGACTGGCCCGCGTCCGCCGACATGTAGACGACCGCCTCGGGAGCGATCGCGTCCAACTCGGCCCTGACCTGATTCAGCACCCGGGCCACCGATGCGTCCGAGCCGAGCACGCGCAGCCGCTGACCGTGCCGGACGCCGAGTACGCCCAGTACCACGACCAGCACCAGGACGAAGCCCACATTGAGCCACAACTGCCAGCCAAGCACGTGCGCAACCAGCGTCCAGGATGCGACGAGAAGCTCGAGCACCACCACCAGCGGGTTCTGCCAGGCGGACGCCCGGTACTCCCGCGCGAAGGCCACGCTGGCCGCGGGCTGCGGCTCGCCGTTGGTGCGGTAGGCCAGCGCGGGCTGACGGCCGCTGAGCCAGGCGGAGCCCGCCCGCAGGGTCAGGTGCACCATCTGGATCAGCAGCACCGCCGCCGCAACCGCAGCGGCCAGCCAGCCGTCCCCGCCACGTCCCACCAGGGCGACGAGCAGGACGCCGCGAATGAGCTGCCGGACGTTCGCGCCTACGCCCAGCCGGCGCATCAACAGCGTCTCGCGGACGCAGGAGCGGGAAGCCAGCCAGTCGGTGAGTACCTCGAGGGCGAGGAAGATGATGCCGGCAACCACCCAGCCGCCGATGATGCAGGCGACGACGATGCCCCAGATCGCTCCGGTGACCGCCAGGTAGTAGCCGGACAGCAACCGGTCGAGCCAGCCCAGCCACGCCGGCATCTGCGGCGTGCCGAGCACAGCGCGAGCGAACTCGAAGGACTGGGGCATCCGCACCACCTGGGCGGCATCAGCGGCCTTGGGGTCCTCAGACTCGCTCTCGACCTGTTCCTCGTCACTCATCAGTGCATTTCCCTTCTCCGCCGGCGCGGGCGACGCCCGGGCTGAGCCTGCCACCCGCGGCTGTGCAACGCCTCAGCGGCGAGACTCCTCGTAGGCGGTGACCACTTCGTCGGTGGGACCGTCCATGATCAGGTCGCCCTTGTTGAGCCAGATCGTCCGCGAGCAGGTGTCCCGGATCGAGGTCATCGAGTGCGAGACCAGAAACACCGTGCCGGCGTTGTCGCGGATCTCGCGGATGCGGTTCTCGCTGCGCTGGCGGAAGCGCCGGTCGCCGACCGACAGCGCCTCGTCGACGATCAGGATCTCGTGGTGCTTGATGGTCGCGATGGCGAACTTCAGCCGGGCCTGCATGCCGGACGAGTACGTCCGCATCGGCAGGTCGATGAACTCGCTGAGTTCGGCGAAGTTCACGATCGGGTCGTGCAGCTCCTCGACCTCCTTGCGGGTGAGGCCGAGCGCCAAGCCGCCGAGCATGATGTTGCGGTCGCCGGAGAGGTCGGGGATCAGCGCCGCACCGACACCGAGCAGGTTCGGCCGGGACGCTGCGTACACCGCGCCGGATTCCGGCGGGGTCAGGCCGGTGACCGCCCGCATCAGGGTGGACTTGCCCGAACCGTTGGAGCCGATCACCCCGATCGACTCGTTCTCGTAGGCGACGAAGCTGACCCCCTTGAGTGCGTGCACCACCCGGATGCCGCGGCTGGGCGCCTTGAGGACACCGCGGGTGTTGCGCTTGATCGCCTTGCCGCTGGAGTAGACCCGGTACTTCACGTGCAGGTCGTCGACGATCACGACCGGACGCCGGCCGTCCGCGGCCACCGAATCGGGGGTGATCACCGGACGCAGCGGGGTGAGTGGCTCAGTCACGTCCGTACCTCTCCTCCGCGGCCCAGAAGAACAGCAGGCCGACGACGAAGGTGACCACCGACCAGATCGAGAAGTACAGCCAGTACATCGGGTCGTAGCTGAACCCGCCCATCAGGCTGGAGCGGGCCATCTGCAGCACCTGGTAGAGCGGGTAGAAGTCGTAGAGCTGCATCACCGCGGGGTGCGCCTTGAAGATCTTGCTGACGTCGAAGAGCACCCCGGAGGTGTAGAAGAGGATGCGCGAAAGGTACGGCAGCAGCTGGCTGAGGTCCTGAACATGGACGGTCAACCGGGCCGCGATCAGCGCCACCCCGGTGTTGAACAGGGTGAACAGGAACAGCAGCGGGATCATCCCCAGCCAGCTCCAGGTCGGCGGATGCCCCATGAACGGCAGCAGCACGACCAGCAGGCCCATCGACGGCAGCAGCGAAAGGAACTGCTCGATCACCTCGGCCACCGGCAGCGTCAGCCGCGGGAAGGCCAGCGACTGCACCAGCGACTGGTTGCCGGTGATCGACTTGGCACCCTGGGTGAGGCTCTTGGCAAAGAACTGCCAGAGGAACACCCCGATCACGACCCGGGCGGCGTAATCCTCGCCACGGGTCGCGCTGCTCTGCAGCACGCCGAAGATGATGCCGTAGATGACCGCGTTCAGCACCGGCTGCAGCAGCAGCCACAGGATGCCGAGCCGGTTGCCTTCGAGATCGGCGCGCAGCCGGTAGCCGGCCATCGCTGTGATGAAGTCGCGGCGCTGCCAGGCCTGCTTGAGGTAGGCAAAGAACGGCGGACGCGCACCAACGCGATGCAGGCCGTGATCCTCGGCCAGTGCGGCCAGACTCATGCGCTTCGCTTCTCCATCGCTACTCGGCCGGGCTGGCCTGCGGACCTGCCGATTCTATCGGACGTGCCGGGCAATCTCTTCACCACCGCTCCGGAGGCTCCCGGAGGCGGCTGCGGACCCACCGGCCGTACAACCACAGCCCGTAGCGTCAGCGGCGTCCACCCGGGTCGCGAAAACGGAGCCCGAAGCTATCGCGCCGGCTCAAGCAGGTGAACCAACCCTCAGCGGGCGCGGTGGGCCAGGTAGTAGCCGACCAGGTTCTGCGTGGACGGATCCTGCGCCGCGAGCGCGTCCGCGTCCCCGGCAACGGCTGGAGCGATCTGCAGGGCGAGCTGCTTGCCCAGCTCGACTCCCCACTGGTCGAAGCTGTTGATCCCCCAGACCACGCCCTGCACGAACGTGATGTGCTCGTAGAGGGCGATCAGCTGGCCCACGACGGACGGGGTCAGCGCCGGCGCCATGATCGAAGTGGTCGGACGGTTCCCGGGGAACACCCGCGCCGGCACGATCGCCTCCGCGGTGCCCTCGGCGCGCACCTCGTCCGCGGTCTTGCCGAAAGCCAGCGCCTTGGTCTGGGCGAAGAAGTTGGCGAGGAAGAGCTCGTGGACGTCCGCGTCCCCGTCCTTGGTGGGATGGGCCGGAGTGGCGACGGCGATGAAGTCCGCCGGGATCAGCTGCGTGCCCTGGTGGATCAGCTGGTAGAAGGCGTGCTGGCCGTTGGTGCCAGGCTCGCCCCAGAAGATCTCGCCGGTCTCGGTGGTCACTGCGCTGCCGTCGAACCGGACGCCCTTGCCGTTCGACTCCATGGTGAGCTGCTGCAGGTACGCGGCGAAGCGGTGCAGGTACTGCGCGTACGGCAGTACCGCGTGGCTGCCGGCCTTGATAAAGTTCACGTACCAGACGTTCAGCAGGCCCATCAGCGCCGGGACGTTGCTCGCCAGCGGGGTCTCGACGAAGTGCCGGTCGATCGCGTTGAAGCCGGCCAGGAAGTCAGCGAAGTTTTCCTTGCCGATCGCCACCACCAACGCGGTGCCGACGGCGGAGTCGACCGAGTAGCGGCCGCCGACCCAGTCCCAGAAACCGAAGGCGTTCTTGGGGTCGATACCGAAAGCCGCCACCTTGTCGAGCGCGGTGGAGACCGCCACGAAGTGCTTGCTGATCGCGTTGCGGTTCTGTTCGTCGCTGCCGTCGACGGCACCGGCTTCGAGCAACTTGGCGAGGAACCAGTCGCGCGCCATCCGGGCGTTGGTGAGGGTTTCCAACGTCGTGAAGGTCTTGGACGCCACGATGAACAGCGTGGTCGCTGGATTGAGGTCCTTGACCTTCTCGGCAACGTCGCTTGGGTCGATGTTCGAGACGAACCGGCATTCCAGGCCGCCCTGGACGTACGGCTGGAGTGCCTCGTAGACCATCACCGGGCCGAGGTCGGAACCGCCGATGCCGATGTTCACCACGGTCTTGATCTGCGAGCCGGTGACGCCGCGCCACTCCCCCGTCCGCACCTTGTCGGCGAACGCGTAGACCTGGTCGAGCACCTCGTGCACCTGAGCGACCACGTCCGTGCCGTCGACCACCAGGCTGTCGGTGCGCGGACGGCGCAGGGCGGTGTGCAGCACCGAGCGGTTCTCGGTGACGTTGATCCGCTCGCCCGCGAACATGGCGTCGCGCTTGGTCTCAAGGCCAACCTCCTGGCCGAGTTCGACCAGAGCGGAGCGGATCTCGTCGGTGATCAGGTTCTTGGAGAGGTCGACGAAAAGGTCGGCCGCGGTGAGGCTGAACCGCGCCGCGCGTCCGGGATCTTCGGCGAACCAGCCGGGCAGATCGGGCTTGAGATCGGCGGCCAGCTCGGTGAGCTTCGCCCAGGCAGCAGTGGTGGTGGCATCGACGGGTGCACTCATGGGCTCAGCCTAGTGAATCCCAGCACCGGCAAGGTGGACAGGCTGCGGAGGCGTTGCTAGTCGGCGCAGACGCGGGCGACGTTCGCGGCGAACGCAGCTTGGGGGCCGCCGGGCGGGTCGCCCAGGACGCGGGCCTTCAGTTCAGCCCGTGCCGGACGCTTGGGGTCCGCGCCGAACGCGTCCGCCAGTAGGCCGTCCAGGTCGGCCAGGTCCGGTTCGAGGACGTACGAACCGACCGACGTCGGGTACGTCGCCGCGAACGCGGACCCCCCGAGGCCAGCCGGGTCACAGGTGAGGATCGGGCGTCCGGTGTAGAGGAACTCGGTGGCCACGCTGGACACGTCCGTGATCAGCAGGTCGGCTTCGGCAAGGCATTCCGGGAGCGTGAGCGACTGGTCGGCCACCACGCGATGTCCGCCCGGCGCTGAGCGCAGCAGCGTGTTGATCTGGTCGATCGCGGCCAGCATCGACGGTCGTGAGACCCCGCTGCTCGGATGCGGCCGGAACCACACCCGCACGTCTCCGCGAGCGACCAGCCGCCGGATGAGCTCGACGCCCATCCGGTCCAGCGAGCTGTGCGCGGTCTGGTCGTAATAGCCCTCGAAGGTGGGCGCGTACAAGACCACGGGAGTCTCGTGCCCGGTGGGTCCGGACGGCAGCCCGGCGGCCTGCGGGCGTCCGATGAACCGGAAGCGCTCCGCTGGCAGGTCGACCCCGGCGGCGCGGTAGCGCTCGACCGCCATCGGTCCGGCAACCCAGATCTCGTCGAACGCGCGAGCCATGCCGTTGGCGCTGGTGGCCTTGTCGGAGTCGCCGTGCAGCAGCATCACGTGCTTGAGCCGCGGTTCGCGCAACAGTTGTCCGTTGCGCTCGCCGTAGGCCAGGTAGAAGGCCGCGCGGACGCCGGCCAGGGTGACCCGCTCCACGTCCCGCTGGCTGGGCGCGTAGATCACCGGCAGCCGGGTGGCGCCGATCGGCAGCAGCTGGCTGGCCTCCCGGACCAGCAGGAACCCGGGCTCGGCCAGGGCGTCCAGCGCGGGCAGCCACTGGTTCACGATGTACTTCGATTGGCGGGCGGCCAGCGACACATAGACCACGAACCGCGGATCAATGGCACCCAGTTCGGCGAGCACCTGCTCGCCCCAACCAGACTGCTGAGCGCGGACGGATCGGGCGGCCAGCCCCGTCCAGAGCAGGTAGCCGATCGCCACCAGCGCCAGCGCCCCGGCGATACTCAGGCCCAACCAGACCGGCATCATCCCGTAGCCGAGAGCAACGGCCTTGGCGAGGGCGACGAACTCGATCGCCGCCAGCGCGAATGGCGTCCCGACGGCGCGGGCATACACCCGGGCGTGCGCCGTGAACGCGTCCGCCTCGTGAACGGAAAAGGAACTGTCCCCTCCTTGTTCCGCCTGAACGGAAAGGGGACGGGTCCTTTTCCGTTCAGCCGAGTAGCGCAGGGGCGGCGCGCTTCGGGAGACCCAGGTGGCCAGGACGGGCTGCACCGCCCAGGCGAGCTGCGCCAGCAACACCACCGTGACGTAGGCCGAACCGGCGACCACGCCGTTGGGGGTGGTCAGGAAGAGCAGCCCGGCGGCGGGCAGGCTGCGCAGCAGCGCGCGTAGCGGAGCCCGCAGGCCCACCAGATCGAGCAGCCGGACCACGGGACTGTCCGTGCCGCTGGCCAGCCACTCGACCAGCGCGCCCAGCGTCCACAGCACCAGACCCAGCCAGGGCAGCCGCAGCCACAGGGCGAGCAGCAGAACGATCGTGCACAGCGCCACGACCGGAAGGAAAGCCTGTGCCGCCATCACGCTGACCCGGACGGGCACGCGGCCGGGCCAGGCGGCGCGGGCGACTTCTTCGGTTTCGGGAACGGGCGCCCGTCCGAGATTGCCCAGGACGCCGCCGATGTTCACCCGATCAGCGTAGTGGGCGGGCTCAGTTCCCGGCGCGCCGGCGCCGGCCCGAGCGCATCAGCGCGCCGATGCCGAAGAAGGCCAGCACGCTGCCGAGCAGGCCACCACCGGCGACCAGCGCGATCTGCACCCAGCGGTCGCCCTCAAGCTCGGCAGCCGTCCGGACGCGCGGCGACGGGCTCGGCGTGGCCGTGGCGACCGGCGTGGGCGTGGGGGTGGCCTTCGGCTTCTTCTTCGCCTTCTTTGTCTTGGTGGCCTCCGGCTGCGGCATCGCGGCCACACCGGTCGGGACGGCCGCCAACGCCGGCGTCACCAGGGTCGACAGGCCCACCATGCAGGCCACGGTCAGCACCATGACCAGGAATGCGCGCATCGCCCCTCCGTCCGATCCGAACACTTTAGCGTCGGACGGAGGTACGCAGCAGTCCTCACGACGGCCGTGCCCGCGCTTCCGTCCACATCCGCTCAAGGGGTTGAATCGCCCGATTCCTTAAGTTATCCTGAGAAACGCCTCAGAACGTTCAGAACGCAAGGACTACCGCATGTACCAGCCCCGACGGATCGCTGATCCGATCGAGCCGGCGCTCGGCGTCCCCGCTTCCGGGGCAGCCAATTTCGACTCCCCAACCGGTGGGCCACGGCGGGCACTGCCGGCATCGACCGACCACTGGTATCGCCGCGGGAGCGTGGCGCTGGCTGTGGTGACCACCGCTGCGACCGCAGGCGCGGTGATCCTGAGCAACACCAGCACGACCGCGGCGGCCCTCGGCGGCCCGGTGCTCGTCGAGCAGCCTGTGCTCGCGGCCGCGATCCCGGCCGCACCGATGGCGAAACTGGTCGCCGAAGAGTTGGCCGCCCCCAAGCTGGTCGGTTCGGCCAAGCAGGCCGACACCGCGATGCTGAGCCTCACCAAGCTGTACTCGTCCGGTTCGCTGAACGTGCGCGCAAAGGCCAACTCGAAGTCGAAGCTGCTGGGCAAGGTGACGACCGCTGCCACCGTCAAGGCCACCACCGAGATCGACGGCGACTACCGGAAGGTCGAGTTCGAGGACGGCTACGGCTGGGTGCTGGCCGACGAACTCACCGACAACTCGCCCGACGGCGTCTTCATCGACGACGGCACCGTGCCCGAGGGCACCACGATGTCAGCGTGTTCGCGCGGCTCGGGCGTTGAGGGCAAGCTCCGCAAGGACACCGTCCACATCTACCGGTCGGTGTGCGCGCTCTTCCCCGCGGTGAACTCCTACGGCGGCTGGCGCGCCGGCGGCCGCCAGTTCCACAAGAACGGACGCGCGCTCGACATCATGCTCACCCCGCAAAAAGAGAGTGCGCTGGGCAAGCAGATCGCGGCCTATCTGATCAAGCACGCCAAGGACTTCAACATCGACCACATCATCTTCGAGCAGAAGATCTGGACGCCCAGCACTCCCCGCTGGCGCCACATGGCCGATCGCGGCGGCATCACCGCCAACCATTACGACCACGTCCACGTGGCCATTCGCGGCTGAGTAGCCCCAAACGCACTTAGCCCGGATCCAGGCTTAGGCGCGGCGCCAAGGTCAGTCGCCCAAGCGCCACTTCTGCAGCTTGCTCCGCAACCCGTCCAGGCTCTCGGCGAGCACCAACTCGGGGCTCAGCAGATCCTGCGGCCATACCCCGAGCGCGCCCGCGTCCATCCAGATGTCGGCCTGGTAGCGCTCCATGCGTCCGTTGGCGATCAGCGTGCCGGGCGGCAGCATCGGCGGCAACGAGCGTGCAAAACCCGTCCCGAAGGCGTCCGTCGGTAGCAGCTGGACGGCCGCCGCACCCGCGTCCAGTCCCGCCAGCAGCTCGGACGGGGTCATCCCGCCGAGAATCACCGGCAAGCCCGGCACCGCGTCCACCAGTTGCGGACGCAGGAACGGAGCAGCGACGAACGCAGCCCCGGCCGCGGCCGCCGTCCGCAGCTGTTCGGGTTCGCTGACCCCGTGGACGCCCAGCTTCGCGCGGCGGCCGAAACGGCGCTGCAACTCCGGGAAATCGTCCAGGCGCTCGAACACCACCGACCACACGCGGAAGCCCTCCTGCCAGAGCACCTCGGCCGCCGGCACGAGATCAGGCAGGTCGAAGTCGGGCAGCGAAACGATCAGCGAGTGCGCGCCCAGCCCGGGCATCTTCGAGGCCACCGGTACATCCTGCCTGATAGGCGCTGACATCCGCGCGGACGCGTGGTTAGCTGGGTGCGTTCCAAGCCGTTTCCGACCAGGCAACACAGGGGGACCGATGGAGTTCACCAGCGAGAACATCGCTGCCGGAAGCAGCATCGACCTGCGCTACGCCGAGCCCGGCGTGGGCGGCGACAACGTTTCGCCCCAGCTCACATGGTCGGCCGGCCCGGACGGCACGCAGAGCTACGCGCTCACCTGCTTCGACCCGGACGCGCCCACCGGCAGCGGCTGGTGGCACTGGGTGGTCACCGACATCCCCGCGGAGGTGACCTCGCTTGCCGAGGGCGCGAGCCTGCCCGCCGGTGCGCGCACCTGGACCAACGACTACGGCTACCCCGGCTGGGGCGGGCCGTGGCCGCCGCCGGGCCCGGAGCACCACTACGTGTTCACCATCTTCGCCGTCGGCGTGCCCAGGCTCGACGTGCCCGACGACGCGTCCAGCGCCGTGGCCCGGTTGACGCTGAGCTTCAACGTGCTGGAGAGCGGTTCGTTCACGGCCGTCTTCGCCAACCCGGCCAGCTGAGGTTCACCGCAGGTGGCGGTGCTGATCGATCCGCCGCGATGGCCGGCGCACGGGACCCGGTTCGCCCACCTGGTCTCGGACGCGACCCTCGATGAGCTCTTCGAGTTCGCGGACGCCGCGCTGGTGCCACCGCGCGCTTTCGACCACGACCACTACGACGTGCCGGAACGCCGGTATGCCGACCTGGTCTCCTCCGGTGCTGAGCCGGTGGACGAGAAGACCCTGTTGCGGCGGCTGAAGGACAGCGGGCTGCGGGTGCGTCCGCGCGATCGGACGCCGCGCACCGCCCAGGTGCTGCCGGCGCTAGAGCGGGCGTGGACGGAGTTGCTGCCAGAGCAGGTGTCGCTCGGGGCGGAGCTGCTGGAAAGATGGCAGGAGCCGAACCGGCACTACCACGACGTGCGCCACCTGGGACAGGCCTTGAGCGCGCTTGCCGAACTGGACTCGCGGCAGTCGCGGACGGCCCGGCTGGCGTTGTGGTTCCACGACGCCGTCTACACCGGCAGCGCCGGAGCAGACGAGGATGCGTCCGCGGAGCTGGC
>JAKOQD010000354.1 GCA_029778515.1 Actinomycetes bacterium | reverse complement strand
TCGGCGTGCGCGCACATCACGGCCCAGGTGACGTCGACCCGCTCGTACTCGGCGATCCAGCGGAGCAGGGTGCCGGCGGCCCCGATCTCGATGTCGTCCGGATGCGCGCCGAGGCACAGCACGCTCAGGTGCTTGTGATCGGATCCGGGCTGGAGTCGCAGCATCGTTCGTCCCCGGTCAGCGCTTCCAGACCATCCACGGGCAGTCGCCGCGCGCTTCCATCCGGTCGAGCGTGATCTTGTCCTTCAGCGTGTCCATCGCCTGCCAGAAGCCGTGGTGCCGATAGACCGCCAGCTTCCGCTGGGCGATCAGGCGCTGGAACGGCGCCTCGACCAGTTCGTCGCCTTCCTCGATGACGTCGAAGATCTCGCGGCGCAGGCAGAAGTAGCCGCCGTTGATCCAGAACTCGGAGCCGGACAGCAGGCCGAACGCCGTGACGATTCCATCGTCGTCGGAGCGGACCGCATGGAAGCTCTGCGCGGTGCGCACCGAGGCGAAGCTGGCCGTGACGCCGCGCTGCCGGAAATCCGCGAGTTGCCGATCCAGCGGCAGGTCGCTCAGCCCGTCGGCATAGTTCGCGAGGAATTCGGATTCGCCGTCCAGGTAGTGCCGCACCCGCAGCAGCCGCTGGCCGAGGTTGGCGTGCAGGCCGGTATCGACGAAGGTGATCCGCCAGTCGTCGAGGTCACTGCTCAGCAATTCGACCTTGCGTCCCCCCTCGGAGAGCACGAAATCGTTCGACATGCACTCGTTGTAGTTCAGGAAGTACTCGCGGATCATGTCGCCGCGGTACCCCAGGCAGAGGATGAAGTCCTTGTGTCCGTAATGCGCGTAGTAGCGCATCAGGTGCCACAGCACCGGACGGTAGCCGACATTCACCAGCGGCTTCGGGATGGTGTCGGAGTGCTCACGCAGCCGGGTGCCCAGCCCGCCGCAGAACAGGACAACTTTCATGCGTCGGACCTCATGGTGTCGCTCGGCCTCGAATCGGCTGTGCAGACCAGCGCGACGCGTTCCAGTTCGCTCGCGGCCCGTTCGATCGTGTCGAAGCTGGTTCCGGAGCGCTCGGCGATCGAGAGCAGGTCGTGCTCGCCGTCAGCCAGGCTCAGCACCCACAGCAGCGCGTGCTCGAACCGGCCCGGTCCGGTGCCGCCCAGGTCGCCGTACAGCCCTCGCTTGCCCAGGCGCGGCTCGCCCTTCGGGCTGAGGCTGACGGGCAGCCGGTTGGCGTCGAGCACGGAAACGATCCGAGCCAGGACGTGAATCGACTCTGCCAGCTTGTCCGGCTTCACGAGCGACAGATCGTCCGCAGAGGTGTGGTATTCCGGGTAGGCGCCATTCGGAGAGCGGGTCAGACGGCCGATCGGCAGGTCGAATCCCGGCGAGCAGAACTGGCGCTCGTCGTAGCCGTATGGCTCGAAGTCGACCACCCGCGCCGATGGAGAAGTGTCGCGCAGCACGCCCTCGGCCGCCCGGTCGGTGGCGGTCGCGCCGCGTCGGCTGCGCTTGTAGGTCAGGGGGCCCGAATCGCCAAGCAGTCCGATTACCAGGCCGCCGACGACGCGGGGCAACCTGTCCTCGTTGCGGGACAGCCATGCCAGCGAGCCGATCGTCCCGGGCCCAAAGACGAAACGCCAGGTCAGGCGCGGCCGTACGCCGCGCAGCGCCCGGGCCAGCGCCGCGGCGGCCGCGATGCCGGTCAGGTTGTCGTTGGCCAGCGAGGGATGGCAGGTGTGCGTGTAGACGATCGCCTCGCCGGAGGTCGAACCTGGCACGACGCACTCGGCATACGTCAGGAGACCAGGCGCGAGGTCGGCGTCGATTGCGACCTCATAGGTGCCCGGTTCCAGCCTCGCGCGATCCCGATGGCGCAGGCAGAATCCCCACTGCCTGCGGTAGTAGCTGGTCCGGTAGGGAATCAGGTCCGGCGCCTCGGGTAGGGAGTGAAGGTGGGTCTGGAGCGCCTCCAACGGCATCGTCAGACGGACCGGCTCCGAGTAGCCGACGACGTGCAGGTTGTGCTCCCTGAAGTCGACCACCCGGCGCCCGCGCGCATCGGCGATCCAGGCGTCGCGGATGTTCCATTCGAGCGGGATCTCCCAGTCGAACACCGGCGTGCCGCTGGGAACCTCGCTCCGGGCGAGCGGAATCCACTTTTCCAGCACGTCGAGCGTCGCCCGGACCCCCGCGCCAGTAATGCTGCGGCAGATCGGGAACAGCTCGCGCATCAATGCCTGCGATTCGCCGGCCACTGCGGTCGCCTTGTCCGGCTGTATCAGCTCCTGGAGCAACATGGCGGTCCTACACGCCTCGCCTGTGTGCCCGCGCCATTAGTGCGCGGCAGCAGCATGCCCAGAGAACGCCCGCCGGTGCGCGTCGGCATCGAAACGCGGGTAGCTACAGTCGCGTCCGGCGATGCAGCTCACCGGAAGCGGCCAGTGGATCCGGAAGGCCGGATCGTCCCAGGCGTAACCGGCGGCGAGCTCGGGCCGGTAGCGGTCGGTCATCATGTACGTCACTTCGCAGTTGTCCTCCAGCGTCTGGAAGCCGTGTGCCAGGCCGTGCGGCACGAACAGCGCCGCATGACCGCGATCGGCGAGGACGATGACGAAGCGATCGAGGAAGGTGGGAGAGGACGGGCGCAGGTCGACGATCACGTCGTGGATCCGCCCGCGGCTGCAGCGGACGAGTTTGCCTTCGCGCGACGGGGGCCAGGCGAAGTGCATGCCGCGCAGCGTGCCGGCGAGGCGCGTGTACGAGACGTTGGCCTGGACCATCTCGACCTCGATGCTGTGCGCAGCGAACTCGTCGCGGCACCATAGCCGTGCGAAATGTCCCCGCTCGTCCTCGTGGCGCTCGGGCTTCACGACGAACGCGCCCTCGATCGGCGTCGGCTCGAAGATCACCTGCGGCTCCAG
>JAKOQD010000065.1 GCA_029778515.1 Actinomycetes bacterium | reverse complement strand
GGCCCAAGGCTTGCCAGATCAATGGTGGCGGACTCCGGTCCTCGTCCTGGGTGCGCTGGAGAACGCCATCGTCGAAGAGGTTGTCGTACTCGGCTTCGTCCTGCACCGGCTGCGGCAGATGGGTTGGGGCTGGCCGGGCGCTATCTGGGTGAGCGCCCTCATCCGCGGTTCCTACCACCTGTATCAAGGGGTCGGAGGATTTGTCGGCAATGTCGTCATGGGTCTGGTGTTCGGCTGGCTCTTCAAGCGCTGGGGCCGGGTGATGCCCATGATCGTGGCGCACGCGCTGATCGACACAGTCGCCTTCATCGGCTACGCCCTGCTGGCAGGGCGCGTCGGCTGGTTGCCATAAAAAGCTGCGCCGATTCTTGACGCGGTGCTGGCTGCGTGCTTACACGGGTGCGGTCCATGGTTTTCGCATGAGCATTCACACCTCACGCACCGCATCCACCGCTTCCCTAGCCACCGCTGCGCTACTCGCGGGCACCGGCCTGGCCGTCGCCGCTCCGGCACAGGCGGCAGCCCCGAGCACTACAGCAACGCGGGCCACAACCACCGGCCTCCCTCGCACCGTCCGGGCCGCGGCACCGGTCATCGTGCACCGCAGCGCGGGAGTTTCGGCGACGGCCTCGATCAGGGCGGCCGCCAAAGCCTCAGTCGCCACGAAGAAGGCGAAGAAACGGCACCGCTCCCGTCGCTCCTGAACACTGTTCGCGAAGCCGCCCCGGTCATCCGGCCGGGGCGGCTTCGTGTGTCCCCCGCCAAGACGTCAAGCCAATGTCAAGCCCGACCTGCCGGATTCTTGACGTCGCAGCCCGTCGAGCCTTGAGGACGGTTCCGGGCACCGTAAAGACATGAGTTCAACACCACGCGTGATCGCTGCCACGGCCAGTGCCGCACTGCTCGCCGGAGCCGGTGCCGCAGGTGCCGTTGTGGCCGTCGACGTCATCACCAGCACCCAGCCGGCCGTCGCCGAGAGCACCCAGTCCGGCAACTCCTCGCTGACCACGCCAACCGACGACAGCACCACGGTCTACCGGCAGCCCAGCAGCAAGAGTTCGGGCAGCCTGCAACCGGCTCCCCCGAGCACGTCGTACAAGTCGGGTTCCAGCAGTTCCGGCAAGAGCAGCACGTCGCACTCGTCATGATCACCGCCCAGCTGGCCACATGGCGCACGGAGCTGTTCCTCACCGTGCGCGCTACCGCCTCGTCCGCTCTGGAACGCGAGCTGTCGCGTCTGCTGGGCAGCGAGGTGGCGCGGCTGGACCGGCTGGCCAGCCGCTTCCGCCCGGACTCCGAACTGAGCGCCGTCAACGCTGCCGCCGGTGCCTGGGTCGAGGTCTCGTGGGACTTCGTCGCCGTGCTGGATGGCTGCCTGCGGGCAGCCGACTACACCGACGGTCTGGTGGACCCGACCCTGGGCCGTGCCGTCGTGGCTGCCGGCTATGACGAGTGGGCCGGGGAGACTCCGCTGATCGAGCCGGCCGCCCAGACTGGACGCTGGCAGGAGGTCGGGATCCGTCCCGGTCGCCGCGAGGCGCAGGTGCTGATACCGGCCGACAGTGCCCTCGACCTCGGTTCCATCGCCAAGTCCTGGCTCGCCGATCGCCTGGCGCGGGCCGTCGCCGCGAGCGGCTACGAGGTCTGCGCCAACATGGGCGGCGACCTGCGCGTGATCGCTGACGAACCGTGGACGGTGTGGACGGATCCGGAACTGCCCGGTGAGGACCCGGCCTCTGTCACTATCAACGACGGCGGCGTCGCGACCAGCGGCATTGGCCGCCGGCGCTGGACCGGCGGGCACCACCTGATCGACCCCCGCACCGGGACTCCCGCGGCCACGCGCTGGCACAGCGTCAGCGTGGTCGCCGCCACCGCCACCGATGCCAACGCCGCCGCCACTGCCGCGGTGATCCTCGGCGACGACGGCCCGGCGTGGCTGGCGGACACAGGACTGGACGGCCGGTTCGTGGCACCCGATCGGGTGGCCTGCGTCGGCCGCTGGACACACGAGGAGGACGTCGCATGACCTGGGAACTGATCCGTGTCACCGGAATCGTGGCACTGGCCCTGCTGACCGTCGCGGTGTCATTGGGCATCGCCGGCCCGGTCATCCGCCGCCCGGCTTGGCGCCTCACCTCGATCACGATGCACCTCACTGCGGCCGTGGGCGGGATCCTGCTGGTGGTCGCGCACATCGCCTTCGCGGTACTCGATGCCTGGGTGCAAGTGCCGCTGCTCGCGGCCGTTGTGCCCGGCGCGTCCCCGTGGAGCACGTTGGGTGTCGCCCTGGGCACGGTGGCCTTCGACCTGCTGCTCGTCATCGCCGTCACCTCGGCGCTGAGACAACGGGCGCCGAAGTTGTGGTGGCGTGCCCATGTCCTGGCGTTCCCGGTATGGGCGCTGGTCTGGATCCACACGCTGACCGTGGGCACCGATCGCGGGACCGGCCTCATGGTGGCGCTGGCAGCCATCAGCGCCGCCTCGGTCGCCGGCGCTCTTGCACTGCGTCTCACAGCCCGACGCGGCCCGGTGGCCGTCAAGCCCATCACCCTCGAGGAGATTTCAGCATGAGCGTCATCACTCGTCACGCCCCCTTACTGCCAGGCATTCCCGTCGCCGGCGCACCTGCCGCCCCGCGGCCGGATCAACTGCTCGCACCCGGTTCGTTGCTGCTTGCGCATGCCCGGCCGGGATGGGCCATCGACCTGCCCCGGCATCAAGCGATCTGGGGCCCGTTGCCCGAACCGGACCTCCACGCCTTGTCGACGACCGCCGAGCAGATGGGACTGGTCGGCCATGGTGGGGCAGGCTTCCCCACATGGCGCAAACTGCGCTCGATGGCCGGCGACGAGGCCGGCCCAGTGATCGTCAACGGGTCCGAGGGCGAGACCGCCAGCGGCAAGGACACGGTGCTGCTCACCCACGTTCCGCATCTCGTGCTGGATGGTGCCGTCGCCGCGGCCCGTGCCCTGGGCAGTCGGCAGGTCATCGTGCGGGTGCCGGAGGTCCGGACCCGGGTGATCGGTGCGCTGCGGGCAGCCATCGCCGAACGCGGCTGCGAGTCCGTGCGCATCGACGTCGCGCCCGGCCCCGAGACGTTCATCGCGGGCGAGGCCACGGCGGTGATCTCGGCGCTGGAGGGTAAGCAAGCCCTGCCCGCTCCGCAGACCAAACCCCCCACGATGCGCGCCGGCGTGCGGCGCCGACCGGTGCTGCTCAGCAACGTCGAGACGTTCGCTCGGCTGGCCCTCGCGGCCCGCGGTTGCCGGCTGACCAGCACGCTGGTCACGGTTTCCGGCGCGGTGGGAACACCCGGCGTGATGGAGGTGCCCACCGGGACCACGATCGGTGAGCTGCTCGAGATGGCCGGTGCCGATCCCTACCTGGCCGCGGTCATCACCGGTGGCTGGCACGGCAGCTGGCTGGCTGCCGGCAGCGCGACCTACGGGCTGCCGTTCTCCCGTTCGGCGCTCAAGGGCCACGGCGTGCACTTCGGCGCCGGTGCCCTCATCGCGATCCCGGCCGATCCCTGCCCCGCGCTGGTGCTGGAAGCCATCGCCGACTACCTGCTGGGTGCCGGAGCCGGCCAGTGCCCGCCCTGCGTCCTGGGACTGGCCGCCGCCCGGCAGGACCTGCAAAGGGGCGAACCGGTGCGCGACCGCGTGCAGGGCAGAGGGTTGTGCGCCCATCCGACCGCCACTTTGGCAGCACTGCAATCAGGTCAGCGGCTACTGGCAGGCGAACTGGCCGCTCACGCCCACGGACGATGCGAGGTGACCCCATGACGAACACCACGAACGCGACGGTCGCGATCGACTGGCGCCGGTGCCGCGGCCACGGCGTGTGTTCGGCGGCCCTCCCTGAGTTGATCGAGCTCGACGACTGGGGTTTCCCGGTGCTCGACGCCGAGGTGCCGCAGCATCTGGTCACGGCGGCCCGGCTTGCACAAGCCACATGCCCGGCAGCGGCCTTGCGGCTTCGGACCTGAAGCTCGCCAAGTAATCGGTGAGCATTCCGGGCATCGGTGAGCATTCCGGGCGCCGAAAACCCGCCCGTGGCGCTAACGGATGCCCGGAATGCTCACCGATCGAACCTCGGAGGGCGGCGGAACGACGCCCGGCGGTGAGAGAAGATGTCCCGCGGCCCGGGCTTAGGGCTCAGTCGTCAGAGTCCGTCGAGTCGTGACGGGTGACCGAACCGCCGCTCGAGCCACTCGCCGCCGTGTACTGCGGCTGGGCGACCACCGGCGCCGGAGCGACCGTCTGCGGGACGTAGACGACGCGGGTCTTGCCGGGCGTGCGCACGATCTTGGTCTTGGTCTTCACGACCGTCGACGTCGGCCCGGGAGTGAAAGGCGCCTCCTGGTAGCCGGTCGTCGAGCCGGCCAGGCTGGTCGTGTACAGCGCCAGTCCGAGGCCGATACTGACCAGCGCTGTCAGGACCCACGCGAAGAACGCCCGCATACCGCAAGTATCCCTGCGCGTCGCATGGGTCTTCGCCAAGTGTATGTCAAATCCTCGACAAGCCGGGCTGCGCGTGATCTTGACCGCCGGCATTCCTCGCCTTGGCTGATGCCCCGGGCACGCTGAAGTTGTGACGGACGAGATCGGGATCACCCGCGCGGCGTGGAAGACGGATTTGACGCTCTCGGTGCGGGCCGAGCCTTCGCTGGCGGCACAGCGCTGGGTGGCCGAACTGCTGGACAGCGAGGTCCTGGCCCTAGAACTGCTGGCCAGCCGCTTCCGCTCCGACTCCCAGGTGTCGCACGTCAACCGCAATGCCGGCGAGTGGGTGGAAGTGAGTTGGGACTTCGTCGCTGTCCTGACCGCGGCGCTGGACGCCGCCGCCGCCACCGAGGGCCTGTGCGATCCCTTGCTGGGTACCCAGGTGGTCGCCGCCGGGTACGACCGCTGGGCTCAACAGTCGTCCAGCGCCGAAGGACCGTTGACTGACGCGCGCTACGACGCCATCGAGATTGCCGGAGGTCGCAGTCAAGGGAAGGTCCGGATCCCAGCGGGCACTGCACTGGACCTTGGAGCCGTTGCGAAGGGGTGGCTGGCTGACCGGCTGGCGAACACCGTCCGGGCCTCGACCGGCTGGGACTGCGTGGCCAACATGGGCGGGGACCTGCGGGTCGTGAGTCCCGCCGCGCCGTGGGTGGTGGCCGCCGAGGCGTTCGACGGCCGCATCCAGGACCTGGAACTGGAGGATGCAGGCCTTGCCACCAGCGGACTGGGACACCGGCGCTGGGCCGGTGGACACCACATCATCGACCCCCGCACCGGCCTGCCGGCCCAAACCTGCTGGGACAGCGTGAGCGTCCTGGCTGCCGACGCCGCCGGGGCCAACGCCGCGGCCACCGCGGCCATGGTCCTCGGTGATGCGGCCCCCGGGTGGCTGGCGGCGCGCGGGCTGGATGCGTGGTGCACCGGCCCGGACGCCCACGCCCGGGTGGGACGCTGGCGCGACTGGTGCGAACCTGCCCCGGCCGGCGCGTAGGTTAGGACGCATGGTGCACGTCCTACTCATCGAGGACGATCCGGGCATCCGCTCCGCCGTCACTCGCAATCTGCTCAGTCGCGGGCACGCGGTCGACAGTGCTGCTGACGGTCTCAGCGGCCTGCAGGCGATGCTCACGCAGGACCCGGAGGCCGTCATCCTCGACCTCGGGCTGCCGGACATCAGCGGCGAGCGGCTGCTCAGCATGATCCGGGCGGCCAGCCAGGTGCCTGTCATCGTCGCCACCGCGCGCGACGATGAGGGCCTGATCGTCAAGCTGTTGGATGCCGGCGCCGACGACTACGTCGTCAAGCCCTACGACCCGGCCCACCTCGAGGCCCGCATCCGCGCGGTGCTGCGACGGGCAGGCGGGGAAGAGGAGTTGGGCCGTTCACCGCTGAAGGTGGGCGGCCTGCGGGTGGACCCGGCCCGGCGCACGGCGGAGATCGACGGCCGGCTGCTGGACCTCACCCGCCTGGAGTTCGACGTCCTGGCTTACCTCGCCGCCAACCCGGGCCGGGTCATCAGCCGCAAGGAGTTGCTGCGGGAGGTGTGGCAACGCACCGACAGCGCACGCACCGTGGACGTCCACCTGTCCTGGCTGCGCCGCAAACTCGGTGACGACGTCGACAACCCGCGCTTCCTCCACGTGCATCGGGGCGTGGGAGTCCTGCTCGAGGACGCGACCGTCAGCAGCGTCCCCGAGGCCTGATGTACCGACGACTCATCATGTTCGGCCTGGCCGTCTGCGCGGCGGCCCTGCTCGCCCTGCTGATCCCGCTGGGCCTGGCCGCCCGCGACATCGTGCAGTCCCAGCAACTGTCGGCGGCCGCTGGAACAGCCCGAGCCGTCGCTGACCAATGGTAGCAAGCGGGCCGCAGTCACGGGGAACCGATCATCGCGATCCCAGACACCCAGCAACCCGGCGCCATCACGCTGTACAGCCCGCGCGGCCAGATCGAAGGCCCTAACCCGCCGGCCGCGCAGCACGCCGTGGCGGCGGCAAAGCGCGGCGGATCCGTCACCGACGTCGTCGATGGCCGCGGCTACGTGACGACCCCGGCCTACTTCGATGACGAACTGGGCGTCGTCCTCGTGGAGTTGACCCCCCAGGAGCTCAATCACGGCCTCGGGCCGCGGCTGGCGGGGCTGGCCGCGGTATCTGCGCTCATGCTCGGACTGGCGGCAGCGGCCGCCTGGTTGCTCGCCCGGCGCACCGTGGCGCCTCTGCGGGAACTCGAGCAGACAGCCAACTCTGTCGCCGGCGGGGATCTCGCCGCTCGCGCCCCGGCTTCGACCATCACCGAGATCGACCACGTCGGACTGGCATTGAACCGCGTCACCGAGCGGGTGCAGGAACTGCTCAAAGAAGAACGGGATTACACAGCCGCCCTGGCGCACCAGCTGCGCACCCCGCTGACGGCGCTGTCCGTGGACGTTGACGGCGTGCCCGACCCGGTCGTTCGGGAGCAACTGCAGGACGACGTAACGGCCGTGAACCGCATGGTGGACGAGATCATCACTACCGCCAGGCGATCGTCGCGGGAGGGCTTGCGGGCCGGGTGCGACGCGGCCGAGGTGGTGCGGGCGCGGGCGCTGTTCTGGAACGTCCTGGCCGAGGACCAGCGCCGGGAGTTCACGCGGGAGATCCCGGACGGTGATTACCCCGTGCGTTTGATGGCCGACGACCTCGCGACGGCCCTGGACATCCTGTTCCAGAACGTGTTCCTGCACACGCCGGAGGGCAGCGCCTTCGGCGTCAGGGTGAGCTCCAGCGATGGCCTCGTCGACGTGACCGTGTGGGATCACGGCACGGGCTTCGACATGGCCCGTGACCGCGACAAGGTCGGTTCGACGCAGTTGGGGCTATCCATCGCCCAAGGGCTGGCGCAGGCGTCGGGCGGCGAGTTGCTGATGAGCAATGCCGCCGACGGCGGCGCGATCGTGACGCTGCGGCTGGGCCCACCGGCTCGCTGAATCAGGAAAGTGACACCACGAGAAGTCGCAATCGGTGAGCACGCTGGGCATCGGTTAGCAGCCAGGGCGCCCGAAACCCGCCCGTGGTGCTCACGGATGCCCCGAATGCTAACGAATCGGCCCTCGCACGACTTCTCAGGACTTGGCGAGCAGCCGCGTCGCCCACCCGGCGAATGACCGCACCACGCGGTCGGGCCGGCGATTGGCCAGGTCCGCCAGCGCGTCGACCATGCCTAGGGAGACCTTGCCTTGCGAGAACAGTGCCATCCCCCGCATCGGCATCTCCTCGACGGCCCGCTTGATCATGACCTGGGTGGCCGGGTCGGAGTCACGGTAGTTGGCCACGCGCAGCGCGATCTGCCGCAGGATCTTGCCGATGGAGTTGCCGGACAGTTCCCCGATGGTGCTCACTCGGGAGTAGGGGCGCACCGGCCGCGGCGTCGGTGCCACAAAATCCCGCTCTGTAACGGTGCCCGTGAAGCCGCCGGTGATGGTCACCGCCACCGTCTGCCGGATGTCGGCGCTGGACCAGCCGATCTCCAGAGCATGTTCGCCCTGCGGGATCTGCCAGCCGTCATGCCAGAACGCAAAGCCCCGCGCCGGCACTGTGATGGACACATCGCGGCTC
>JAKOQD010000353.1 GCA_029778515.1 Actinomycetes bacterium | reverse complement strand
TCGAGGCGTTTCCGCGCTTCATGTCCGGCGTCAAGAAGGTGATCCAGTTGAGCGACGACCGGCTGGAGTGGGTAGCGGACCTTGCTGGCGTGCGACGCCAGTGGATTGCCAAGATCCTTGAGCAGGTGCCCGACCGTAAGGTGGCCTGGACTGCGGTCGAGGGTGCCACCAATGCGGGCGCCGCCGAGTTCAGCGAGATCAGCCCCACGCGGACTCAGGTGCACCTGTGCTTGGAGTACGCGCCGGAGCTGCCCAGGCGCGCAATAGTCGACCCGCCGGACGAGGGCCTGATCGGGACCATCCCGGTGGGGATGCCGACCGAGCCCGGAGACCGCGGCCTCCTGTCGACAGACGCTGCGGCCGGCTTCGGCGATCCCGAGTCTGAGCGCGAGCCCGGGGTGATCGAAACTCGCGAGCCCGATCGGTGAGAGGCTCTGTTTCGGTTGGTCGGCGCGACTCCGACGGCGGGCCAAACTGATTCCTCCCGAGCGACTTACGCAGACACGCCGACAGCCACCGCTGATCGGACGCGATTCGTTCCGCGCGGATTTGGCTTGGTGGGCACCGATTCCCCTTGGGTCATCATCAGCGGCCAGCTTGAGGCAGCATGGTGGCCATGCTCGATCCCGAGGCCGCTGACTACCCCTCCGACGCCGCGTCCGGAGTGACCCTCGTCGAACTGCAGGAGCCCCTGATCGAGTGTCGCGCCTGCCCGCGGCTGGTCGCCTGGCGGGAAGCTGTCGCCGCGGAGAAGCGCGCGGCCTTCCGCGACCAGGAGTACTGGGGGCGTCCTGTCCCCAGTTTCGGTGATCCGGACGCCCGAATCGTGATCGTCGGCCTCGCTCCGGCCGCCCACGGCGCCAACCGCACCGGACGCATGTTCACCGGTGACCGGTCCGGTGACTTCCTCTACGCCGGGCTCTGGCGAGCCAAGCTGGCCAGCCAGCCAACGTCCGAGCACAGCGGCGATGGGCTGACGCTCAGCGGAGTCCGAATCACCGCGCCGGTCAAGTGCGCCCCGCCGGCCAACAAGCCCACGCCGGAGGAGCGGCGCCGCTGCGCGCCGTGGCTGGCCCGCGAACTCGCGCTGCTGGGTGAGTCCGCCCAAGTCCTGATCGCATTGGGCGGATTCGGCTGGCAGGCACTGCTCGAAACGCTCGCCGAGTTGGGCTGGCTGGTGCCCATGCCGCGACCGGTGTTCGGGCACGGTGCCGAAGTCGTCCTGCACGCACCGGACGGACGCGCAGTCACCCTGCTCGGCTGCTTCCACGTTTCGCAGCAGAACACCTTCACTGGACGGCTCACTCCCGACATGCTCGACGCCGTTCTGGCGCGCGCGGCGGAGTTGGCGTAGTGCCGCCCCGATCGCCGCTGCCCCAGCGGGACGGGCTGGACGCGGCCTGGCTGCGCACACCGGACAACGACCCGGACACCGTCCCGCGATGGACCACCATGCGCGACTTCCTGCTCGACCGGCTGCCTGAGATCGCGCCGGTCGAGGAGATGCTCGTGGCGCGCGAGTTCGTCGACCACGCCGGACGTGCTTGGGTCGGCGATGATCCTTACCGGCCCAATTCCTTCGTCTGGTTCCACCGGTACCTGCTTCCGGAGCCCGTCGTCCCGTTCCCGATAGAAATCCTGTACCGCGACGAGCGCATTCTGGTGGTCGACAAGCCGCACTTCCTGGCCACCACGCCGCGTGGCACGCACGTCCGGGAGTCCGTGCTGGTCAGGTTGCGCGCCAGCCTCGGCCTGCCCGACCTGGCGCCCGCCCATCGGCTCGACCGGCTCACCGCAGGGGTGCTCGTCCTCACCACTGACCGCTGCCATCGCGCCGCCTACGCCGGCCTCTTCCAATCCGGTGCTGTGCGCAAGACCTACGAGGCGCTAGCGCCAGCCGACCCCGACCGAACCTTCCCGCAGCGGATCGGCAATCGCATCGAGAAGCGCCGGGGGAGCCTGCAGGCTGAAATCGTGCCCGGCTTGCCGAACGCGGAGACCCTGATCGAGGTCGTTGAGACCAGGGCCCAACACGCCCGTTACCGGCTGACCCCGACCACCGGCAAGACCCATCAACTCCGGGTGCACCTGAACGTCCTTGGCCTGCCGATCCTCGGCGACCCGCTCTATCCGACCGTCAGGGACGTTGACCCGGCCGACTTCACCGACCCGCTCCAACTCGTCGCCCGCCGGCTCAGCTTCATCGACCCGATCGACCGGGCTCCCCGCGAGTTCACCAGCGGGTTCGCACTCGAGTGGCCCGCGCGGGCAGAGTGACCCCATGACCGTCACCCGTCCGCTGCGCATCCTGTTCTGCTCGCCGCGGATCCCGAACAACACCGGCGCAACCATGCGGCTGGCCGCGGTCACCGGCGCTGAGCTGCATCTGGCCCGTCCGCTTGGCTTCGACATGGACGATGCGAAGCTCCGCCGGGCCGGTGTCGATTACCGCGACCAGTCCGCGACCTTCGTCCACGACTCCATGGACGAGGCGTTCGATGCGCTGCTTCCGGCGCGGGTCTTCGCGTTCACCGCGCACGCCCGGACGCTCTACACCGACCTCGCCTACCAGCCGGGCGACGTGCTGCTGTTCGGACCCGAACCCACCGGCCTCGACCCCGAAGTGCTGGCCGACCCGCGAATCACGACGGGCGTCCGCATCCCGATGCGACCCGGCATGCGTTCGCTCAATCTCGCCAACGCAGCCGCCATCGCCGT
>JAKOQD010000352.1 GCA_029778515.1 Actinomycetes bacterium | reverse complement strand
GCTGATCCGCGCCTCCACCTGCTCGGTGGTGGCCTTCGCCAGCGGCGGCCCCCCGGCCTCCCGGCGCAGTCCGGCATGGATGTGGCTGTGCGGCACTCCACGGACGCGCGCCACCTGGGAGACCAGGCTGTTCAACTCCTTCCGGCGGCTTTCAAGGGCGCGGTGCAGGCTCACTTCGGGCGGCACCGCTTCGCGTCGGTCGCGGCGGGCCGACCTGGCCAACTGCCGACGCTGTCGATCGGCGAGCAACGTCGCCACCTGATCGGACTCCAGCAACCCGGGCAGCCCCAGGTAGTCGGCCTCGTCCTGGCTGGACGGCTCGGCGAACATTCCGTAGGCGCGGGCGTCGAAGAGCACGTGATCGAAGATCGCGTTGGCTTCCAGGGTCTCCTGCTGGCCCTCGAACTCCGGCGTCCGCCGGGTGCGGTTCGCCTCGGCCAGTAGTGCCTCCTCGGGAGACCACAGGTCACCCTCGGTGCTGCGGGGCTTGCCGAGCACGTGGTCACGCTGGCGTTCCAGCGCGCCGGCGTGTGCCAGCAGGATCGGCACCGTGGGCAGGAAGACACTCGCCAACTCACCGCGCCGACGGCTGCGGACGAAGCGTCCGACCGCCTGGGCGAAGAACAGCGGGGTCGAAGTGGCCGTGGCGTAGACCCCCACCGCCAGCCGCGGCACGTCCACCCCCTCGGAGACCATGCGGACGGCGACCAGCCAGCGGTCCTCGGATTCGGAGAACTCGTCGATCTTCCGGCTCGCTCCGGAATCGTCGGACAGCACCAGGGTCGGCTGCTGCGAAGTGATCTGTGCCAGGGCCCGCGCATAGGCGCGGGCCTGTCTTTGATCGCTGGCGATCACCAGCCCACCGGCGTCCGGGACGTGCCGGCGCACCTCGGTCAACCGTCTATCGGCGGACGCCAGCACGGCCGGCATCCACTCCCCGGCCGGGTCCAGCGCCGTCCGCCAGGCCTGCGCAGTCACGTCCTTGGGCAGCGCCTCCCCCAGGGACGCGGCCAGTTCGTCGCCGGCCCGCGTCCGCCAGCGCATGCCGCCGCCGTAGGCAAGGAAGACCACCGGACGCACCACATGGTCGCGTAGCGCCTCGGCGTAGCCATAGGTGTAGTCCGCCACCGACTTGCGCGTGCCGTCCGCCTCCTCGACATAGCGGACGAACGGGATCGGGTTGGCGTCGGTGCGAAACGGTGTGCCGGTGAGGGCCAACCGGCGGGTGGCCAACGCGAACGCCTGGGCGGACGCCTCGCCCCAGCTGAGCGCGTCCCCGGCATGGTGCACCTCGTCGAAGATCACGAGCGTCTTGGCGTTCACCGTCCGCGACTCGTAGGCGTGCGTGGCTGCCGCCACCCCGGCATAGGTGACCGCCTGGCCCTGGTACTGCCGGGTGCGGCCACGCTTGCTACCGCCGAGCCCCGGATCCAGGTGCAGGCCGACCTTCGCGGCCGCGTCTGCCCATTGCACCTTCAGGTGCTCGGTCGGGGTGACCACGATCACCTGCTCGATCACCCGATCAGCGAGCAACCCGGTCGCCACGCGCAAAGCGAAGGTCGTCTTCCCCGCACCCGGCGTCGCCACCGCGAGAAAATCCTGCTGGCCGAGTTCACGGTAACGATCCAGTGCGGCCACCTGCCACGCCCGCAACCGGGCCGCCGTGCCCCAGGCAGCGCGACCAGGGAACGCCGGAGAGAGGTGGTCGAGGGCGTTGGTCGGCACAGCTCTCACCTCCTGGGCGCATCGTCGGTCTTTCCGGCGAGCCGGCCCGGGACCATCCGGACAACCAGGATCAACACCTATCGGGGCGGATCGAACTCGCCGCCCTAGCTTCGTTGGCGCTCCGCCGATGGGCAAGCTGACACGCCCAGCCACGGAGCGTTCATCGAAGTCGGCCGACGCCGATGTCGGCTTGGGAAGTCTGGCAACCTTGGCGGTATGAGTTCTCTGTTCTCGCACCACGCGGAACCCGCGCAGCCGTGGTTCCGCATCGGTCGGCTGGAGGTCACCACGACCATGTGGGTCGTGCTGGCGGTAGTGGCGTCATGGGTTGCCTGGATGCTGGCCCCAAGCCTCCCCGGTGCGCTCGACTACTCGACTTATGCCGTGCTGAGCGGCGATATCTGGCGCCTGATCACCTGGCCGTTCGCCAACACGCTCTCCTCGATCTGGAGCGTGCTGACGCTCTTCTTCTTCTGGTACTTCGGCACCGATCTCGAACGCCAGGTCGGACGTACTCGCATGGTCTGGCTGCTGGTCGGGATCTGGGGCAGCCTCACCCTTGCGGCGACCCTGGTTGGCTTCGTTCTCGGCGGTCAGGCGTTCGGCGGCATCTCGCTGATCCAGTTCACGGTCCTGCTGCTGTGGATCGCTGAGTATCCCAATCGGCCGTTCTTCTTCGGCATCCCGGCGTGGATGATCGGCGCGGTGCTGCTCGGCATCCAGGTCGTTGGGATGATCGCCGGACGCGACGGCGCCGGGCTGCTCAGCCTGCTGCTCAGCCTCGCCTTCGTGGCGATCGCTGCGCGACGCATCGGCCTACTCAGCGACTACCCGTGGATTCCGGGCCGCGCCGCGCCCCGCACCGCGTCCGTTCGGTCGGCGCGCACGACCCGTGGTCGCACCCAGACCCGAACCCCAAGCCGCGACGAGCGTCGGCAGCAGACCGACCGCGAACGCCTGGACGCCCTCCTCGACCAGATCAACGAGAGCGGCATCCACAGCCTGAGCGATGCGCAGCGCAAGGAGATGAAGCGACTCAGCGAGCGGCTACGCGGTCACTGAACGGCGGCGCAGCAGCAACAGCACCGCAATCGCGATCCCGACCAGGTCGGCCACCGCGTCCCAAACATCGCCGTCGCGATACGGGATGAACCGCCACTGGATC
The DNA here is from genome assembly GCA_029778515.1 of Actinomycetes bacterium. Next base: position 50,877 of record JAKOQD010000352.1, on the reverse strand, counting down.
ACCTCGCTGATCCCGGCCATCGCGGCGAAGAAGCCGGCCCACAGCCAGATTCGACGCGTGAGCACAGCCAGCAGGTACAGCGGTAGGCCGAACAACGAAGCGTGGATCAGCTTGTCCACGCCAGGCACCCCGGGCAGTTCGAGCGAGCCGTCGGGCGAGCCGGGCAGATAGATCCCGACCACGTGCACCACGAGGACCACCGCGGTCAGCCACCAAAGGATGGTCCGCTCCTCCGGCGACGGTCTCGGCACGTCGGTGACACTCCCGCCCGGGCTGTCATCCAACCTCGGACGGGACGCCTCGGGCTGCAGCTCAGCCAAGCCGGGCCAGGATCAACTCGCGGACGCGCGCAGCGTCGGCCTGGCCGCGCATGTCCCTCATCACCGCTCCGATCAGCGCACCGGCAGCAGCCAGCTTGCCTTCGCGGATGCGCTCGGCAACGTCCGGATTGGCTTCGATAGCGCGCTCCACAGCCGCGGTGAGCGCACCGTCGTCGCTGACCACGGCCAGCCCGCGCGCGCCCACGACCTCGGCCGGTGTGCCCTCCCCGGCCAACACTCCCTCGATGACCTGACGCGCGAGCTTGTCGTTGACCGTCCCAGCGTCCACCAGCGCCTGCACCGCGGCCACCTGGGACGGGGTGATGGCCAACTCGGCGAGCTCGACGCCGGCCTCGTTGGCGCGGCGAGCGAGCTCGGTCAGCCACCACTTGCGCGCGCTCTGCGGGGTCGCCCCGGCGGCGACCGTGGCCTCGATCACGTCCAGCGCGCCGCCGTTGACCGCGTCCTGCATTTCCAGGTCGGTGAAGCCCCAGGTCTCTTGCAGCCGGGCCCGGCGCACCGCCGGAACCTCCGGCAGGGTTCCCCGTAGCTGCTCCACCCACTCCCGGCTCGGCGCCACCGGCACCAGGTCTGGTTCGGGGAAGTAGCGGTAGTCCTCAGCCTGCTCCTTGGACCGGCCCGGGGTTGTGTAGCCCTCCTCGTGCCAGTGCCGGGTCTCCTGATGGACGCGACCGCCCTCGGCCAGCAGGGCCGCCTGCCGCCGGATCTCGTAGTTCAGCGCCCGCTCGATGCTGCGCAACGAGTTCACGTTCTTGGTCTCGGTGCGCAGGCCCAGCTCGGTCTCGCCCTTGGGCATCAGGGACACGTTGGCGTCGCAGCGCAGCGAGCCCTGCTCCATCCGGACGTCGGAGACGCCCAACGCCAGCATCAGGTCGCGCAGGTAGGAAACGTAGGCCTTGGCCACCTGCGGCGCCTTGGCGCCGGTGCCCCGAATCGGCCGGGTGACGATCTCGATCAGCGGGGTGCCGGCCCGGTTGTAGTCGACCAGCGAGTAGTCGGCGTCGCCGATCCGGCCGGTGAAGCCGCTATGCACGAGCTTGCCGGCGTCCTCCTCCATGTGCGCACGCTCGATCTCGATGTGGAAGACCTCCCCGTCCACCTCCAGATCGACGAAGCCGTCAAAGGCGATCGGTTCGTCGTACTGCGAGGTCTGGAAGTCCTTGGTCATGTCGGGGTAGAAGTAATTCTTCCGGGCGAACCGGCACCACTGTGCGATGTCGCAGTTGAGCGCCAGACCGATCCGGATCGCCGACTCGATCGCCCTGGCGTTGACCACCGGTAGCGAGCCGGGCAGGCCCAGGCAGACGGGGCAGGTCTGGGTGTTCGGCTCGGCGCCGAAGGCGTTCGCGCAACCGCAGAACATCTTGGACGCGGTGTTCAGCTCGACATGAACCTCGAGGCCGAGCACCGGATCGAAAGCCACCAGGGCGTCGTCGAATTCCATCAGGCTCATCGGATGCTCCCAACGTTCAGGTAGGCCCCGGCGGGCGAGTCGGCGAACTGGTCGAGCAGGCTGGCGCCCCAGTTGCGGTTCAGTTCAGCCTCCAGTGCGGCACCAATCCGGTACAGCCGGTCGTCGGCCAGCACCGGCGCCATCACCTGGAAGCCGACCGGTAGCCCGTTGTCGGGACTGAGCCCGACCGGAAGGGACAGCGCGCAGTTGCCGGCCAGGTTTGACGGGATCGTGCACAGGTCGGCCTTGTACATCGCCAGCGGGTCGTCGACCCGTTCGCCGATCGGGAAGGCCGTCGTCGGCGTGGTCGGCGACACCAGGACGTCCACCTTGTCGAAGGCTGCGTCGAAGTCACGCTTGATCAGCGTCCGTACCTTCTGGGCCGAGCCGTAGTAGGCGTCGTAATAGCCGGACGAGAGTGCGTAGGTGCCGATGATGATTCGCCGCTTGGCCTCGGCTCCGAAACCGGCACCGCGGGTCAGGTTCATCACCTCTTCGACGCTGTTTACGCCGTCGTCACCGACCCGCAGTCCGTAGCGCATGGCATCGAAACGGGCCAGGTTGGAGCTGACCTCACTCGGCATGATCAGGTAGTACGCGGCCAGGGCGTACTCGAAGTTCGGGCAGGACACCTCGACGATCTGTGCACCCAACTGCTCCAGCACTGCGAGCGCCTCACTGAACCGCTGCTCGACGCCGGGCTGGTAGCCCTCGCCGCCGAATTCGGTGACGACGCCGATCCGCATGCCGGCCACATCCGCGCGTTCGACCGCGCCCAGCAGATCGGGCAGCGGTGCATTGATCGACGTGGAGTCGCGTGGATCCCAGCCACCGATCACGCTGTGCAGCAGCGCCGCATCGCGCACATTGCGCGCGCACGGACCAGGCGTGTCCAGCGACGACGCCATCGCCACCACGCCGTAGCGTGAGGTGCCGCCGTAGGTTGGTTTCACGCCGACTGTGCCGGTGACCGACGCGGGCTGCCGGATCGAGCCGCCGGTATCGGTGCCGATGGCCAGCGGCGCCTCGAACGCGGCCAGCGCCGCGGCCGAACCGCCACCGGAACCACCCGGGATAAGCGCGTTGTCCCACGGGTTGTGGGTGGCGAAGTAGCCGGAGTTCTCGGTGGATGAGCCCATCGCGAACTCGTCCATGTTGGTCTTGCCGAGCACGATCACGTCCGCGGCCAGCAGCTTGTCGGTGATCGTGGAGTTGTAGGGCGGCATCCAGCCTTCGAGGATGCGCGAGCCGCAGGTGGTCGGCGCACCCTGCATGGTGAAGATGTCCTTCATCGCTAGCGGGACGCCGGCCAGCGGGCCGAGCTTCTCCCCCGCGGCGCGCTTGGCGTCCACGGCATCGGCGGAAGCGAGCGCCCGCTCGCCGTCCACATGCAGGAAGGCCTTCACCCGGTCGTCGACGGCTGCGATCTGGTCGAGGTGGGCGGCGGTGACCTCACGGGCGCTGACTTCGCCGGACGCGATCAGGCCGGCCAGCTCAGTGGCGCCGGCGCGCAGCAGCGCGCTCATGCCTCCTCCCCGAGGATGCGCGGCACGCGGAACCGGTTGTCTTCGGTTGCGGGTGCGGCCGCGAGCACAGCCGCCACCGGCAGCGACGGCGTGACCACGTCGTCGCGAAACACGTTGGTCAGCGGCAGCGCATGCGACGTCGGCGGCACGTCCGCCGTGGCCACTTCGGTGACCGTAGCCACCGATTGCAGGATCACGTCGAGCTGTGGGGCCAGGTGCGCCAGCTCGTCTGGGGTCAGCCGGATGCGCGCCAACTCGCCGAGACGACCGACATCGCCAGTGGTCAAAGCCAAGGTGAACTCCTCCTGCGATCAAGCGGCCGCGCCGCGCGAGCCCTCAGCTTATCGGCGCCCGGTGACACCCCTGTAACACGGATGAGCGACACTAGGCCGGTGTTCTTGCTGCGAGTGGTGCTGCCTGACCGTCCCGGTTCGCTGGGCGCGGTGGCCACCGCGATGGGCCTCGTGCACGCTGACATCAACGCGGTAGAGATCGTCGAGAAGTACGAGGGTTTCGCGATCGACGACTTCATGGTGGAGTTGCCGGCGACGGTCGCGGCCGATTCGCTGATCACCGCCTGCAGCACGGTCCCGGGCGTCGAGGTGGTGTGGCTTTCGCACTATCCCGAGTCGTGGGGTCTGCAGGCCGACGTGGATGTGCTCAATGCCATGACCGAGGATCCCGAGCACGCCGAGGAGATCCTCACCCTGGAAGCGCCCGCGGTCTTCCGCGTGTCCTGGGCGGTCCTCGTCGATCGACGCACCGGCGAGGTCCTGATCCAGACCGAGCTGGCACCTGACCTGACGCCCGCGGACGTCGCCGGCTTCGGGGCCCTGGATCAACTGCATGACCTGGAACTGCCGGAGGGTTGGCTGTCCGGCTGGGGCGACACCATCATCGCGGTCGCGCCGTTCCGCACCGACGCGACGATCGTGCTGGCCCGCCGGGGCGGGCCCGAGTTCCTGAAGTCTGAGCTGGCTCGCCTCAACCACCTGGCGGCGCTGGCTCTCTAGCAGCCTGCGGAACGAGCCCGGGTCAGAACGATGGCCCGGCGATCTGGGGATTTGTCGATCTGCCGCAACGCCGTCCGTCGTGGAGGTGAGGAGGTTCCAATGATCACCAACCATGTCACCTTCGTCCTACTGACCGAGCAACGCTCGCAGGGTCGGCAAACCCCGGAACGACCGGTCGAGACGGGACGTACCAGGGCACTCCGGCTGCCCGTGCCCGGCTCTTGGCAATCTCTGGGTTCCGCCCGCGCGAGCACAGGATTCCGCCGACACCGATTGGGCGGCGATCCTCGCGCTGTACCACCAACTGCCCGACACACCGTTCATCGAGCTCAACCGCGCCATCGCCGTCGGGATGGCCGTCGGCCCGGAAGCTGGACTCGGCGCACTGGCGGAGCTCGCGGCGTCCGGTGCGCTGGCCGGACACCACCTCCTGCCGGCGGCCCAAGCCGACCTGTGCCGACGCTGCGGCCGCGTCCGCGAAGCCGAACGGCACTACCGTGAGGCGATCGAACTCGCGCCCACCGATCCGGAGCGCCGGTTCCGACAACGTCGGCTCGCGGCGCTCGGTACCTGAGCCGGCTGACTCGTTACGTCCGAGCGCACCGCTACTTCACCCAAAGCCGAACTAGGGTGTGTTCCTCGGCCCGCTGGCGCGGCCCTCGTCAACACCATCCTGCGTTGACCGGGAACTGCGTTCCCGCTCAACGCAGGATGGTGTACATCCAGTAGCCGTAGCCGACCACGGCGGCCAGCACGCCCAACAGGGCGAGCAGGGTCCACCAGCGCATGCGGCGCTTCTGCCGGGTGGTGGGCACCTCCTGCGGGCCCCACTCCCCCATGCCGGGACGCACGCGCGGCGGCGCGCCGACATTCAGGTTCAGGTCGGAGTTCAAGCCTTCGGGCACGTCCAGATCCTAGTCGGCCGTGATCAGACCTTCCGGACCGGCGGTGAGCAGTCGCTCGAAGGCGTCCGCTTCGATCACCGGAACGCCGAGAGCGATCGCCTTGTCCAGCTTCGAACCCGCGCTCTCGCCCGCGACCACGTAGCTGGTCCGCGAGGACACCGAGCCGGCAGCCTTCCCGCCCCTGGCCTCGATCGCAGCGGTCGCGCCATCACGGCTGTAGCCGGGCACCGCACCGGTGACCACGATCGTCAGCCCGGCCAGCGTCTGCGGCTCACCCGGGGCCTCCGCGCGTGGCTCGTCGGCCAAGCGGCAGCCGGCCGCCCGCCACTTGGCCACGATCGCGTTGTGCCAGTCCACCGTGAACCATTCGGCAATGGACGCGGCCAGCGTCGGCCCGATGCCGGACACCGCGCTCAGCTCCTCGACCGAGGCGGACGCCAGCGCATCGATGCTGGGGAACGCGGCCGCCACATCGGGCGCCACTCCCTTGCCCACATGCCGGATCGACAGGGCCACCAGGAAGCGCGCAAACGGCCGGCTCTTCGCGTCATCCAGGTTCGCCAGCAACTTGCGTCCGTTTGCCGAGAGCTCGCCGGCTTTGGTGGTGAACACCCCGGCCTCGACGAGCTTCGCCGCGGTCAGGTCGAACAAGTCGCCCTCGTCGGTGAGCAGACCGGCGCTCAGCAACGCGTCCGCAGACTGCCAACCCAGCACCTCGATGTCCAGCGCCTGCCGCGAAGCCAGGTGGAAGAGTCGCTCGCGCAGCTGCGCCGGGCAGGACCGCTGGTTGGGGCAGCGGATGTCGGCGTCCCCCTCCTTCTCCGGACGCAGATCGGTACCGCAAGCCGGGCAACGCGTCGGCATCACAAATGCCCGCTCGGTGCCGTCGCGCAGTTCGGCCACCGGACCGAGCACCTCCGGGATCACGTCGCCCGCCTTGCGCAGCACCACCGTGTCACCGATCAGCACCCCCTTGCGCTGCACCTCGCTGGCGTTGTGCAGGGTGGCCATCTCGACCGTCGAGCCGGCGACGAACACCGGCTCCATCACCGCGTACGGGGTCACTCGTCCGGTGCGGCCGACATTCACCCGAATATCGAGCAGCTTGGTGGTGACCTCCTCCGGCGGATACTTGTAGGCGATCGCCCACCGTGGCGCCCTGGAGGTGTGGCCCAGCCTCGCCTGCAACTCGCGGTCGTCCACCTTGATCACGACCCCGTCGATGTCGTGTTCCACCGAGTGCCGGTGTTCGCCGTAGTGGGCGACGTATTCCTTAACCTCGGCCACGCGGTGGCAGATGCGGTAGTGGGCACTCACCGGCAGGCCCCAGCCATGCAGCAGCTTGTAGCCCTGCGACTGACGTTCCAGCGGCGGCCCAGAGAACTCGCCGATGCCGTGCACCAGGAAGTCGAGCTTCCGAGACGCGGTCACCCGCGGGTCCTTCTGCCGTAGCGAACCAGCCGCCGAGTTCCGCGGATTGGCGAACGGCGCCTTTCCGGCGGCGACCAGACCTTCGTTCAGCCGGGCGAAGTCGTCCGGACGCATGAACACCTCGCCGCGCACCTCAACCAGCTCAGGCACTGCCTCCCCGGTGAGCTGGGCAGGAATCGAGGCAATTGTGCGGACGTTGGCGGTCACGTCCTCGCCGACCGTGCCGTCGCCACGGGTCGCGGCGCTCACCAGCCGCCCGCCCCGATAAACCAGATCGAGCGCGAGGCCGTCGATCTTCAGTTCGCAGAGGTAGCCAGCGGTAGCTGGATCGGTGCCGGCCAGCGTTGCCGCACGGGTCAGCCACTTGTCCAGTTCCTCGAGCGAGAAGACGTTGTCCAAGCTCATCAGCGGCAGCAGGTGGGCCACCGGGGCGAAGGTCGCGCTCGGCGCACCGCCGACCTGCTGGGTGGGGCTGTCGGGCGTCCGCAGCTCTGGATGCGCCTCCTCGATCGCGGTCAACTCGGCCATCAACCGGTCGAACTCGGCATCGGCGACCGTGGGCGCGTCCAGCACGTAGTAGCGCCAGCGGTGATCGGTGATCAGTTCGCTCAGCTCAGCGTGCCTGGCGCGGGTGCCGTCTTCGGTCATGCGCGCAATCTAGCGCGAGGCTCCGACACTGCGACACCGGTCGGCACGGGAGTCGAAATGTGGCCTGTCGCGGCTGCAGGAGGGCTGAGAACCCGCACTTTGATGGCCGAGCGGCTACCCGCCGCTGAGCTGTTCCGCAAGCTGAGTGGACGCGACGTTCAGCACCTCGAAACCCCGGCTGACCTCGGCGCTGGTCCAGCCGGCAAGGCCGCAGGCTGGAGTCAACACCAACCGGCCCGAGATTCCAGAGTCCGCACCGATGCGTTCCAGCGCCCGCAGCGCACGGACGCGCGTCGCGTCGACCTCCAGCGGACGGGGGCTGGCGGACGTCGGCAGGCAGCCCAGATAGAGCTCGGCGCCAGCGTCCGCGGCTGCTGCCAACGCGTCCCAGTCGGCGGTTTTGAGCTGGTCGAGGTCGAGCGAGATGCCGTCGAATCCCGCGGACGTGCTATCGCCGTGCAGTAGCGATCCCAGCGGCCAGCCGCCCGGCCGCTGCCAGGGGGCGCAACTGTGCAACACCGTCCGCACCGCAAGGCCTCGTCGCGCTGGTTCAGCGGTCAGCAGGCCGAGCGACCGGCAGACTTCCGGGAGGTCCACCGCTCGATGCCGGAAGTAGCCGCCCGGCGTCGGCACCGCCCCGGCGGCGACCGCTGGCAAGGCCGGCTCGTCGACCTGCAGGATCAGGCGCGCACCGGGTAGGCGTTTGCCCAGGTCAACCAGCAGTTCACCGATTCCGTCGGCCAGTGCGCCGGCCAGGTCGCGGCGGGCGCCGAGGTCGGCGAGCACCCTTCCGGTGTGCGCCACCGCGAGCGCGGCCGAAAGCGTCCACGGCCCCGCGACCGCCACCTTGAACCAACCCGTGTAACCATCACCGATCTCCTCCAGGCGGTCGAGATCATCACGCCAGGTGGCTCGGGCACGCCGCTGGTCCACCCCGGGCGCGTCGGTCAACCGCCACTCACCGGCCTCAAGGCTGGCCGGCAGCCCGCTGGGCAGGCCGAGCCCGCGTCCGATCATCGCGGCCCAGGGACCGCGCGCGGGCAGCTCCGGAAGGTAGGGCAGCTCGGGCACCTTGTCGAAGGTCATTCGCAGGGCCGCACCGAAGTCGGTACCGGGTAGCGAGCCCAAGCCGGTGAAGGCGACCATCAGGCCGCCGTAGCGGAGATCGTTGCGCTGCCGACCACGCGGTCGCCGTCGTAGTAGACCGCGGCCTGACCAGGGGCGATACCAAGAGCCGGCTGGTCCAGGACGATGCGGACGCAGGCAGGCGGCGGCCCTTCGTGACGCTTTCCTCGTTCCTCGGAAAGCTCCTCCGGGATTGTTACGACGTGGATGGTCGCAGGCATCGCCTCGCCGTGGGCGCGCACCTGCACCAGTCCGCGCCAGGCGCCCGCCACGAAACCCTCCGTCCAGGTCGGCCGGATCGCTTCGATCGTTTGCACCGCAAGGCGCTCGCGCGGGCCGACCTGCACGGTGTTCGCCACCGGGTCGATCCGCAGCACATAGCGCGGGCGTCCGTCCGCTGCCGGCACCGAAAGGTGCAGGCCGTGCCGCTGTCCGACGGTGAACTGCTGATACCCCGAGTGCGCGCCCACCACGTCTCCGGTCTCGTCGACGATGTCCCCGACTTGCGAACCCAGCCGCGAGCGCAGGAAACCGGCGGTGTCGCCGGTCGGGATGAAGCAGATGTCGTGGCTGTCCGGCTTCCTGGCCACTAACAGCCCGCGCGCCGCGGCTTCTGCCCGCACCTCGGCCTTCGCAGTGTCGGCGCCGAGCGGGAAGAGCGAGTGCCGCAACTGGTCGGCGTCCAGGACACCCAGCACGTAGGACTGGTCCTTGGCGGGCTCGGGCGAGCGATAGAGCGAAACCGTGTCGCCACTTCGCTCGATCCGGGCATAGTGCCCGGTCGCAACCGCGTCGAAGCCGAGCGCCCGGCCGCGTTCGAGCACCGCGGCGAACTTGATCTTCTCGTTGCAGCGCAGGCAGGGGTTCGGCGTGCGGCCGGCCGCATACTCATCGACGAAGTCGGCCACCACGTCGGCAGCGAAGCGTTCGGCGAAGTCCCAAACATAGAAGGGGATACCGAGGGCGTCGGCGGCCCGGCGCGCGTCGTGCGAGTCCTCCAGCGAGCAGCAGCCGCGGGCGCCGCTGCGGTAGGCCTCGGAGTTCTTGGCTAGCGCGAGGTGGACGCCGACCACCTCATGTCCCGCGTCGACCAGGCGCGCGGCCGCAACGGCGGAGTCGACTCCGCCGGACATCGCCGCCAGTACGCGCATGCGGTCTTCCTTCCAGGTCTTCCTCGGACGGCTGGTGGCTCGACCAGCCGGGCAGATGGCCCCGAGGAGTCTACGTCGCGGACGCTGCTCGCGCCCGTGCCACCACCCCGGGCAGCAGCTTCACCAGCGCTTCGATCTCTGCTCGCGTGGTCGTCGGTCCGAACGAGAACCGCAGGCTGGCGGACGCGTCCGCAACACCTCGGCCCATCGCCAGCAGCACCTCGCTGGGCTGGTGGACGCCGGCCGTGCACGCCGAGCCAGTCGACGCGTCGATGCCGGCGGCGTCCAGCAACAGCAGCACGTCATCGGCCCGAACGTCTTCGAAGGTGAGGTTCACGATCGCGGGCGAGCAGGGGGCCACGGTGTTAGCGCGGCAGCCGGCCACGCCGGCCAGGGCACCACTGATCAACAGGTTGCGCAACTCACCGAGCCGCTCCGCCTCCGCGGCCTGTCGCTCGATCGCCACCCGTGCCGCGGTGGCAAAGCCAACCGCCAGCGCCACCGGCACCGACCCCGACCGCAAGCGCGCCTCCTGCCCGCCGCCGAACCCGGTCGGCCGCAGTTTCACCCCGCGTCGCACCACCAGCGCCCCGATCCCAACTGGGGCGCCGAGCTTGTGGCCGGACACCGTGAGCAGATCGAGGTTGCTGGCCGCGAAATCGATCGGTAGGTGACCGAAGGCCTGTACCGCGTCGCTGTGCGCGAGGGACCCGGCCGCGTGCGCCGCGTCCGCCACCTCGGCGACCGGCTGGATCGCGCCGGTCTCGTTGTTCACCCACATCACCGAGGTGAGTCCGACCCGGTCGGTCAGCAACTCGGCAACCACCGCCGGCTCCACGTGACCCGACGCTGCCACCGGCAGGGTGACCGTCTCCAGCCGCGTCCGCGCGGCAGCCACCGAAGGGTGTTCGATCGCCGACAGCGCCACCACCGGGCGGCCGTCGGTGGCGCCGCCCAGCAGAGCCAGGTTGTTCGCCTCGGTACCGCCCGAGGTGAAGACCACCTCGGTGGGCAGTGCCCCCAGGTGATCCGCCAGCGACTCCCGCGACTCCTCGAGCAGGCGGCGCGCCGCTCGCCCGGACGCGTGCAGCGAGCTCGGGTTGCCTGCCAGCGGCAGTGTTGCGGCCACAGCCGCGACCACCTCCGGCAGGGCTGGCGAGCCGGCGGCGTGGTCGAGATAGCTGCGACTGGTCAAATGTGCGCTTCCTGAATCGTTGCTGAATCGTTTTCGCGTATGCGGGCGCGCTTTAGTGCACCCTGACTCAGGTTAGGCCACACTGTTGTGCGAACTATTGCAGGAGATTGGTCAATGACTCAGTCCGAACAGACTCACCCGAGCGGCGACACCTCCCTCGGTGCACAGGTCACAGCGGAGGGCACGCTGTTCTCGCTGTGGGCGCCGCGCGCCACCCGGGTGGAACTCGCCCTGATCGACGAGCATCGTCGGCAGACGAACCACGACCTGGTTGCTGACGATGCCGGAGTCTGGGAAGTATTCGTCCCTGCAGTCGGGGCCGGACAGCGGTACGGGTACCGGGTGCATGGCAAGTGGTCGCCGGAGACCGGCGCACGATTCAACCCGGCCAAGCTGCTGCTCGACCCCTACGCCCGCGCGATCACCGGCGGCGTCGACTACTCGGGCCCGATCACCGACCACACCCCGGGGTCCAACTTCCTGCCCGATCCCACCGACTCGTTCGCCGCCGTCCCGCTGAGTGTCGTGGTGGCCGATTCCGACGCGCCGCGTCCGCTGTCACGTCCGTTGCGCGAATCCGAACTGGTCATCTACGAAGCGCACCTGAAGGGCTACACCCAGCTGCACCCGGCGGTGCCCGAACACCTGCGCGGCACCTATGCCGGCATGGCGTATCCAGCAGTCATCGACCACCTGCTGAAGCTCGGTGTCAACGCGGTCGAGTTCCTCCCGTTGCACCACTTCGTCTCCGAGCCGTTCGTGGTCGGACGCGGGCTGGTGAACTACTGGGGATACAACACCCTCGGCTTTTTCGCTCCGCACGCGGCCTACTCGTCGTCCGGCACCCTCGGCGAGCAGGTGTCCGAGTTCAAGGAGATGGTCTCCGCACTGCACGATTCCGGCATCGCGGTCATCCTGGACGTGGTCTACAACCACACCGGCGAGGGTGGCCACGACGGCCCGACCCTTAGCTTCCGCGGCATCGACCACGCCGCGTACTACCGGCTGACCGACGACAAGCGCAACGACTACGACGTCACCGGCTGCGGCAACGCCGTCGACACCTCCAAGCCCGGAGTGCTCAAGCTGGTACTCGACTCATTGCGCTACTGGGTCACCGAGATGGGTGTGGACGGGTTCCGTTTCGACCTGCAGACCACGCTTATCCGCGACCACGCCCACCACGTCGACCAGAACCACGAGTTCAAGCGACTGGTGGCCGCCGACCCCGTCCTGGCCGGAAAGGTGATGATTTCCGAGCCGTGGGACCTGGGCCCCTACGGCTACCAGGTCGGACGCTGGGGCAAGGGCTGGTCGGAGTGGAACGACCGCTTCCGTAGCTTCGCCCGCGACTTCTGGCGCGGCGCCATCCCGGGCGTGCAGGAGCTGGCCACCCGGCTGTGCGGCTCCTCCGACATCTACGACCACGGCGGACGGCCGGCGACCTCATCGGTGAACTTCGTCACCGCGCACGACGGCTTCACCATGCGCGACCTGGTCACCTACGACCTCAAGCACAACGAGGCGAACGCCGAACGCAACCGCGACGGGGCCGACGACAACCGTTCCTGGAACCACGGCTACGAGGGCGAGACCGACGATCCGACGATTATCGCGTCCCGGCAGCGCACGGCCCGCAACATGATGGCCACCCTGCTGCTCAGCGCGGGCATCCCGATGATCACCGCAGGTGACGAGATGGGCCGCACCCAGATCGGCAACAACAACGCCTACTGCCAGGACTCGCCGGTGTCCTGGGTGAACTGGTACTCCCAGGATGACTGGAGCGAGCAGGAGGAACTCACCCGAGCGCTGCTGCAGCTTCGCGCCGACTACCCGCTGCTGCGACCAGAGGGCTGGCGATCCCACGGCGAGGTGACGGACGGATCCGGTCACGGCCTGGGCCGCTCCCAGATCGCCTGGTTCGCCGAGAGCGGCACCGAGATGACCACCGAGCAGTGGCACGACCCGGGTCGCCGTACCCTCGGCGAATACCTGTCGGACGGTAGTCAGGCGCTGCTCATCTACTTCCACTCCGGCTGGGAGCCGGTCGAGCTGTCGCTGCCGGGTGCGCCATGGGCACTCGCTTACCGCATCCTCGCCCACACCGGTACGTCCGGCGAGCTGCCGCGAAAGCGGCTCTCCCCCGGATCGACGGTCACGCTGCCGGCGCGGACGGTGGTCGTCTTCGGTGCCGAGGTGCTTACCGGCGTCCGCCCGGTGCCGGTCTCGCCGGTCACCCCGGACGAGGCCGAAGCCGACGTTGCGGACGCTCCCGACACGGTCGGCCAAGACCTCCCCCCGAACGGAATCCCAAACGCTAGGTTGGGGCTGTGAGCGCCACCGTGAACCCGCAACGCAAGCCGAAGCCCGCGCCGAAGGGTGCCGCCCCGAAGGTTGCGGCCAGCACCGCAACACCGGCCGGCAAACCCGTCAAGGCGGAGCTTGAGCTCAACCCGCCGGTGACTGTCCCGCGCGGCTTCGGCCGCATCCCGGTGACCGATGTCTACCCGGTCATCGAAGGAGGCGCCTATCCGGCCAAGGCCGTGGTCGGCGAGCTGATCCCGATCCGTGCGACCGTGTTCCGGGAGGGCCACGACGCGGTCAACGCCTCGGTCATCCTCACCGCGCCGGACGGACGCGAGCAGCGTGTCGACATGACCCCGATGGAGCCCCGAGGCCTCGACCCGTGGGAAGCCTGGGTGCGTCCCGACGCCGAGGGCGCGTGGACCTTCCGGGTCGAGGGCTGGTCCGATCCGTGGGCAACCTGGCTGCACAACGCCGAGGCCAAGCTGCCCGTCGGGGTCGACATCGAGCTGGTCTGCCTGGAGGGCCGTGACCTGCTCGACCGGACCGCCGCGTCCGCCAAGGCCGCGAATGACCCGGTGCAGGCCTCAATCCTGCACGCGACCGCCATGCTGCTGATTCCCGAGCGTCCGGCCACGGACCTGATCGAGGTCGCCACGGCCAAGGGAATCTCGCGCGCGATGGAGCAGTACGGCCCGCGCGACCTGCTCTCGGCAACCGCGGACTTCCCGTTGTTCGTCGACCGTAAGCGGGCCCTGTTCTCCAGCTGGTACGAGTTCTTCCCGCGTTCCCAGGGGGCCAACTTCGATCCGGCGACCAAGAAGTGGACCTCGGGTACCTTCGACGGCTCTCATCAGCGACTGGAAGAAGTCGCCGCGATGGGGTTCGACGTGGTCTACCTGCCCCCGATCCATCCCATCGGACGAGCCTTCCGCAAGGGCCGCAACAACACGCTCACCCCCGGACCGAACGACCCGGGCTCGCCGTGGGCGATCGGCGCGGCCGAGGGCGGACACGACGCCATCCACCCCGACCTCGGCGACTGGGAAGCCTTCGACCGCTTCGTCGCGAAAGCCACCGAGTGTGGCCTGGAGATCGCGCTCGACTTCGCGCTGCAGGCGTCCCCGGACCACCCCTGGGTGAAAGCGCACCCGGAGTGGTTCACCACCCGGATCGACGGCACGATCGCCTACGCGGAAAACCCGCCGAAGAAGTACCAGGACATCTACCCGATCAACTTCGACAACGATCCCGAGGGCATCTACCACGAGACGCTGCGCGTGTTGAAGCTGTGGATCGCGCACGGCGTCCGGATCTTCCGGGTGGACAACCCGCACACCAAGCCGGTGCAGTTCTGGGCCTGGCTGATGCGGCAGGTGCGCGCGACCGATCCCGACGTGCTGTTCCTCGCCGAAGCCTTCACCAAGCCGGCGATGATGGGCGCGCTGGGCAAGGTGGGCTTCCACCAGAGCTACACCTACTTCACCTGGCGCAACGCCAAGTGGGAGCTCGAGGAGTACCTGACCGAACTGAGCACGAAGACTGACCCGTTCTACCGGCCGAACTTCTTCGTTAACACCCCCGACATCAACCCGTTCTTCCTGCAGTCGGGCAACCCGGCGGCGTTCTCGATCCGGGCGATCCTGGCTGCCACACTCTCCCCGACGTGGGGGGTGTACTCCGGCTTCGAACTTTTCGAGCACGAGGCGCTGGCACCGGGCAAGGAGGAATACCTGAACTCGGAGAAGTTCGAGTACCGGCCGCGCGACTACCAGCGCGAGCCAAACCTGAACGTGCTGCTGGGCAAGCTCAACCAGGTACGGCGCGACCACCCGGCGCTGCAGCAGTTGCGGCAGCTGCAGTTCCAGCACGCGCCGCATGACAACGTGATCGCGTTCGCCAAGCGGGACGGCGACGACGCGGTGATCGTGATCTGCAGCCTCGATCCCAACCAGGTGGTGGAGACCGACATCTACCTCGACCTGGACTGGTTGGGGGTTCCAGGCGACAGTGTGCAGCTGCACGACGAGCTGACCGGCGCGACCTTCACCTGGGGCGAGCGCAATTTCGTCCGGCTCAGCCCGGCGAACCCGGCGCACATCCTGCACGTACGCGGGCACTGAAAGCGCACCGGTGACCACTCCGAATGCCGCATGGGCGGACTACCTGCGGCAGTGCCGCTGGTTCGGCGGCAAGGGCCTGGCCGCGGACGTGACGTCGATCGAGCCACTGCCCTGGTACACGCCGCCGGGTAGCTGGCCCGCGGTGCGGTCCGAACTGGCCACGGTCAGCTACGCCGACGGTCGCACGGAGACCTACCAGTTGCTGGTGGCATACGTGCCCGCGGACAGTTCGGCGCCAGGGGTCGCGGTCGGCAGCACGGAGCTGCCCGACCTCGGCGCGGTCGACTTCCTGGACGCACCGGCTGATCCGGCGGCCATGACCGCGCTGGTGCACGCACTGCGGGAACGCGCGGTGGCCGGCATGAAATGGCTTGACCCGGAACCGGTCGACGCCGAGGCGGAGATGCGGCTCTACACGGGTGAGCAGAGCAACACCACAGTGAACGTCGGCGGCGGAGCCCTGTTCAAGCTGTTCCGCAAGCTCGAACCGGGACGCAATCTGGACGCTGAAGTGCTCGCCGCGCTCACCGGTTCGGGCATCACCCCAGCGGCGTACGGCGTCCTGGCCTCCCCGGACTGCGGGTACGACCTGGCCCTGTTCCTGGAGCGGGTGCCCGAGGTCACCGATGGCTGGGTCTACGCGACCGCTGCCTGCGCGTCCGGACGCGACTTCAGCACCGAAGCCAGGGCGCTCGGCACCGAACTCCGCGAACTCCACCGCCGGCTGGCGGACACGTTCGGCACCGCCACCACGAATGGCGACGCGCTGAGCGCGGCAATGCTGGCCCGTTTCGACGCTGCCGCCGCTGGAGTCCGCGAACTGGCCGACCACCGGCACGCAGCCCGGCTGATCTTCGCCGCAGCCAAGGGCACCCAACTGGTCACGCAGCGGATCCACGGCGACTTCCATCTCGGTCAGGTGCTGCACCGCCACGCGGAGCCGAGCTGGGTGATCATCGACTTCGAAGGCGAGCCGTTGAAGTCGCTGGCGGAGCGGCGCGAGTTCGATTCGGTCTGGCGCGATGTCGCCGGGCTGCTGCGCAGCCTCGATTACGCCCGCAGCGCTCACGCCGAGCCGGACGGACGCGAGGCGCTGGCCTGGTGCGCGTCCGCCAAGAACGCCTTCCTCGAAGGCTACGTCGGCGGGCCGGCGTCCGCGTCTGAGCTGCTTCGGGCCTACGAGTTCGACAAGGCGGTCTACGAAGTCGTCTATGAGGTGCGCAATCGACCCGATTGGGCACATATCCCCTGGCGGGGGGTCCAAGATGAGGTCATGTTGGCCACGCTTGAGGCGTCCGCTACGAAAACCAAGGAGCACTGATGGCACACGATCTGGCTGGCGGACTAACCGGTTGGGACCTTGAGGGTTTCCACAACGGCGGCGACACTGAGTGCTGGCGACGCCTCGGCGCCCACGAGGTCACGCTCTTCGACGACGAACGCGGCGAGATCCGCGGCACCCGCTTCGCGGTCTGGGCGCCGAACGCGCGCGAGGTGCGACTGAACGCCGACTTCAACTGGTGGACCGGCGACTCGATGCACCTGGTCCCGGGATCCGGCGTCTGGGGGCTGTTCGTCGAGGGCGTGGGCACCGGCGCGCTGTACAAGTTCAACATCCTCGGCCCGGACGGGGTCTGGCGCGAGAAGGTCGACCCGATGGCGTTCTTCGCCGAACAGGCGCCGGCCAACTCGTCCATCGTCTACACCAGCAAATACGCCTGGGCCGACGACGAGTGGATGGATCGCCGCGCCAAGGCGGAGCCGTACAAGGATGCGATGAGCATCTACGAGGTGCACCTGGGCTCCTGGCGGCGCGGCAAGACCTACCTCGAACTGGCCGACGAACTGGTGGAGTACGTCACATGGCAGGGCTACACCCACGTGGAACTCATGCCGGTCACCGAGCACCCGTTCGAGCCGTCCTGGGGCTACCAGGTCACCAACTACTTCGCGCCACAGTCGCGGCTGGGCCGTCCCGATGAGTTGCGCTACCTGGTTGACCGGCTGCACCAGGCCGGCATCGGCGTGATCCTCGACTGGGTGCCCGGCCACTTCCCCAAGGACGAGTGGGCGCTGGGACGCTTCGACGGTACGGCCCTGTACGAACACGCCGACCCCCGCCAAGGCGAGCACCGGGACTGGGGCACGTACATCTTCAACTACGGCCGCAACGAGGTGAAGTCCTTCCTGGTCTCCAACGCGCTGTACTGGGTGACCGAGTTCCACATCGACGCGCTGCGGGTGGACGCGGTCGCGTCCATGCTCTACCTGGACTACTCCCGCGAGGACGGCGAGTGGGTGCCGAACATCCACGGCGGCAACGAGAACCTGGAGGCCATCGACTTCCTGCGCTACGTGAACAAGCACCTCTACGAGCGGGTGCCGGGCGTCGTGATGATCGCCGAGGAGTCCACCTCGTTCGGTGGGGTGACCAAGCCCGTCCATTCCGGCGGCCTGGGGTTCGGGTTCAAGTGGAACATGGGCTGGATGAACGACTCGCTGCGCTACCTCGCGCTCGACCCGATCCATCGGCAGTACCACCACAACGAGATGACGTTCGCCATGGTGTACGCGTACTCGGAGAACTTCGTGCTGCCGATCTCGCACGACGAGGTCGTGCACGGCAAGGGGTCGATGATCAACAAGATTCCGCAGGACACCTGGCGGCAGTTCGCCACCCTGCGCGCGTTCTACTCCTACATGTGGGCCTTCCCCGGCAAGAAGCTGATCTTCATGGGCTGCGAGTTCGGCCAGCGCTCGGAGTTCAACGAGTCGGCCAGCCTGGAGTGGTGGGTCTCCGACCTGTGGGGGCACAAGGGCCTGCAGCGGATGTTCAAGGACCTCAACGAGCTCTACCGCAGCCATCCGGCTTTGTGGGAGCTGGATTCCGATCCGGCCGGCTTCCGCTGGATCAATGCCGACGACGCGCCCGCGAACACCTTCAGCTGGGTGCGCAGCGACTCGTCCGGTCGCCAGGTCGCGGTCGCGGTCAACTTCTCCTCCGAACCCTGGACGCGCTACCGCATCGGGCTGCCGAAGGCCGGCGTGTGGAAGGAGATCTTCAACTCCGACTCCGCCACCTACGACGGCTCGGACGCCCACGGCAACCTCGGCCAGGTGGTGGCCACCGATGAGGGCTGGAACGGCATGCCGGCCAGCGCGATCGTCGTGGTGCCGCCGCTGGGCGCGGTCTACTTCGAGCACGTCGAATCGGAGTGATTCGGGACTCGCTGCCGTTCAGTATTGCGGACGGGGTGGCCGTCATCGACTTCCGCGGTGATGACGGCCCGGAGCGCTACGAACTGCTGCTGACCGGCACCTGCCAGCAGGTCTTCGATACGGACGGGGTCCGGCGGGCCGAAGTGAACATCTGCGCTGCGGACGCGCCCCGCCGGCGGGCGCTGCACCGGGCCGGCTTCCGGCTCGAAGGGGTGCTGCGGGAGCGACTGCTCACTGCTTCCGGGCCGGCCGATGTGCTCTGCTACGCCCGGCTGGCCACCGACGAGGCCGCCGGGAGGACCGGGTTCACCGCGGTGATGAACACCGTGACCCCGCGCAAGCGGCTGATCAGCCACATGCTGCTCACCGACGAGTCCGGCCGGGTGTGCATTCTCGAGACCACCTTCAAGCCCGACTTCGAGCTGCCCGGCGGCATCCTGGACGTCGGTGAAACTCCTCGCCAAGGCCTGGTTCGCGAGATCGAGGAGGAGCTGAACCACACCATGAGCGTTGGCCGGCTGCTGGTGGTGGACTGGCTCGCGCCCTACCTCGGCTGGGAGGACGCGGTGGAGCTGATCTTCGACGGCTGCGAGATGCCGTTGGCTTCGGTGGGCCTGCTGCGTCCGGACCTGCGCGAGATCCGCGCCGTCCACTGGCTCGAACCGGACGCCGCCGCCGAGCGGATGGCTCCGTTCGCCCGCGGCCGCCTACTGGCCGCCTTGGCCGCCCGAGCCGAAGGCCGCACGCTCTACCTCGAAGCCGGCCAACGGATCAGCTGACATAAGCGGTCCCTGAGGAGCGAGCCCAGCCAGCGCCCCGAACGGAACTCCCGCTCCCGAGAGTTCGGGAGCAGCGGTCCCGTTCGGGAGCGAAGTTGGCATTGCGGTGCTTGAGGGAGTTCCCGGCGCGCCCATTAACTGTGGCTCCACCCACCGTCCGCGGTGCACCCAGCCACAGTCAAGGCCGCACAGCTCCGGCACAACCTTCGACAGGCACCCGCCGACCCAGAAGCCGGTCACTATAGTTCGCTTGAGACTAACTAACCGGAGCGATCTTGAGCCTGACCGCCCAGCCAGCACCCGCCAGCGCGCCCGCGCGCCGCCTCGGCGTGTTGACCGCGGTCTACCTGCTTGGCATTTTCATGGGCGCGATCGACACCGGCATCGTTACCCCCGCGCGGACAATCATCCAGAACGACCTCGGCGTGAACGAGCAGACCGGCATCTGGATGCTCACCATTTACACCCTCGCTTACGCCGCGGCGATCCCGGTGATGGGCAAGCTGGCCGACCGCTACGGCCGCAAACCGGTCTATTTGGCCAGCATCACCCTCTTCGGCGTCGGGTCGCTGCTTTGCGGGCTCAGCCAGGACTTCGGCAGTTTCGAACTGCTGCTCATCGCGCGGGCGATCCAGGCCATCGGCGGCGGTGGCATCGTCCCGATCGCGACCGCTGAGTTCGGCACGTCCTTCCCGCCGGAGAAGCGGGGCATGGCTCTCGGCCTGGTCGGCGGCGTGTACGGCGTGGCGAACATCTTTGGGTCGAGCGCAGGCAGCCTCATCCTGGACATCTTCGGAACCGCGAACTGGCAGTTCATCTTCTATGTCAACGTGCCGATCAGCATCGCGATCATCATCGCCGGGCTGGTCTTCCTGCCCAACCACAAGGTCGAACAGGTCGCCAAGATCGATCTGCTGGGCATCACGCTGCTGGTCGCGATGATCCTGTCCCTGCTTTACGGCCTGAGAAACCTCGACTTCTTCGACTTCGCCAACAGTGTCACGAGCACCGACGTCTACCCGTACCTAATCGGTTTCCTCGTGCTGTTGCCGCTGTTCATCCTCGCCGAGCGCCGGGCGGCCGACCCGGTGGTTAACCTGCGCTACTTCACCGAGGGCGCGCTGGTGGTCACCCTTGCGCTCTCGTTCCTGTCCGGCGTGATCCTGATGGGGGTCATCTTCGTACCCCAGTTCGCCGAGAACGCGCTGCGGATCCCGTCCGGTGATGGCGGCTACTTCGTGATCATCCTCGGCCTGTTCTCGGGGATCGGCGCGCCACTTTCGGGACGCCTGACCGACCGGTTCGGGCCCAATCTCGTGCTGGGCTTCGGCGTGGTGATGTCGGCTGCAGCCGCGGCAGCCGGAGTGTGGTGGGCCATTCCGCACGCGTCCTGGTTAAGCGTCTGCACAACCCTGGCGCTGATGGGGCTCGGGTTGGGCTTCACCATCGGCTCGCCGTTGAACTACATGATGTTGGAGCGGACGCCGGCCGAGGAGTCCAACTCGGCACTGGCCACGCTGTCGCTGGTCCGCTCGATCGGCACGACCATCGCGCCGGCGTTCCTGGTCGGCTTCCTCGCGCAGGCCGGCACTGCCCTGCCGGACGCCCTAACTGCCCAGCTACCGACCACCGTGGCCGCCCCGGCACTCCCCTACGCCGCCGAACTGCAGGCCAAGTTCGCCGAGTTGAAGGCGGACGAACGGCTGGAGGACCGGCTGGCCGGGGTCGAGTTCCCTGACCTGACCAGCGCGACCACGATCGACATCGGCACAATGGACGGGAGCGCGACGCTGCCCGACGACCTGCTCGAACTGGTGCAGACCGCCGACGTGACCAACATCACCGAGCGCACCAAAGTGGTGGCCGAGCACATGTTCGCTGAGCAGACGCCTGGCGTGATCGCCGACATCACCGCGGGCGTGGACGAAGGGCTCGCCAGCCTGGCGGACGCGCATACCGAACTGACTCACGCTCGCACCAAGCTGGTGGACGCGGTCGCCGGCATCGACGAGGGCATCGCCGGAATGGAGAGAGCAGCCAAGGGCATGCGCTCTGGGATCGCCGGGCTCACCAAGGCGATCAGCGGGATGGACTCGGGTCTGGCGGGCACCGCGAAGGCCATCAAGGGCATGGAGAAGGCCATCGCCGGCATGACCAAGGGCGTCAAGGGGCTCGACCACGCCATCGCCGGCCAGCAGCGGGGGATCGCCCAGCTGCAGGCCGCCTACGACCAGCTGATGGCCACGCTGCCGCCGGGCACGCCCGAGCCACCTCCTGCCCAGGCGATGCGGGCACAGCTGGAGACGCTCAAGGCCAAGCTCGCTGACACCAAGAAGTCGCGCTCGTCGCTGGTGGCCAAGCGGAACACGCTGGAGGCGAACCTCAAGAAGGTGAGAGCCGAGCGAAAGCAACTGACTGCGCAGCGAGCGTCCGCGGTGAGCAAGCGCGCGAAGCTGCGCGAACAGCTGACCGGCGTTGAGGCGAAGCGCGCCAGCGCGGTGAAGGACCGCAAGAAGCTGGTGCAAGCCAGGGACGACCTGAGCACCGCGATGACCGAACTGGCCGAGACCAAGCGTCAGCTGACGGTGCTGGGCGCGGCCGTCCCCGGGGCCTTCGAGACCGCCAAGGCCGACTACCTCGCTGAGATCGACGCGCGCGCTCCCAAGCTGGAGCAGACCTTCGCCGACACGCTGAACGTGGGCTTCCGCGGCATCTACCTGGCCACTCTCGGCGCCAGCCTGCTGGCGGCCGTGCTGCTCCTGCTCAGAAGAGGGCGCTGACTATCAGATTCGCGGCGCGCTCCCCGCGTTCCTGCGCGACACGGTCATGACCAACGCCATGATGCCCACTACGACGGTCAAGCCCACGGTCAGCCAAGTAATGGTGGACAGTGCGGCCAGGTCGAGCCCGGCCGGCGCAGGTGGCGCGCCGGCGAGTTCATCGGCGCGAAAACCGGCGACCAATCCAGTCACGTAACTCACCAACACCAGGCAGCCGAACGCGAGCCATAGTGCCCTGGGTAGCAACGATCGTCTTGAACTCGTCATATCGCCAGCTTAGTTGCAGAGATTCGCCATGAAGCCCCAATACCCTCTGTCCTTCGTGTACGCCTCAAGGTTCCACGAGCCCTTGAACGCCACGAGAACCCGGTTGTCGTAGTGGCACAGGAACTGGTTTTCTAGAGTGGACGTTTGGGGAACACCCTTCTTCTTGGTCTCTGACCATGCATCCCCCCGCGCCAAGCGACTCGCCCCAACGCGACCCCACCAGGTGGGGAAGACTGAATAGCGGTAGCCCTTCTTCGCGCTATCCCAGACACGTGTGACCTTCTCGATGAGGTCAATCCCGAGCCACGGGTCGGCTACAACAGGGTAGACACGGGCATCTGATTCGGCCACGGTCTGAACGATCGTGTTGCCTTCGATTCGATAAGCGGTTGCTACGTCGTTCCCTTGAGAGTCCTTTGCCCAAGGCGGGCGCACCCCAGCAACGAAACCTCCATGGGCGTCGGAGGCGAGCACTCCGCCATCGTCGGTCAACTCCAAGATCGTCCCGGCTGGCAGTGTCAGCGGATAGCTAAACTCATGCGGAGAGGTCCTGTCCGAGATGATCGTCTGGACTCGAATCGAGCCGTCCGCTATCACCTGAGCGGCGATATCAACGCCCCCCTCTCCCGATTCTTGGTAGATGACAGTCCCGTCCTGGGCGACGGCGGGGCGCTCGACTTCGGCTTCCACCGGCAACCCAATCGCCACAGACGTTCCGCTCTTAAGGTCTGTCAAGGAGATCTCCTCAGCATCAAGTGCAAGCGCAACCTGCGCTGAACCATTAGCCGACTCGGCCACGAGATCCGCGCCACCACGCGTTGGAGAGATCACCGGCTCACTGGTCTCGATCGCTGCGGCCACCTGATCAGCCAACGACTCGACAGGATCTGCAGTATCAGCAACGGCCATCGGTGACTGAGGTACGGCCAACGCCATTGCTGCAGCGATCGTGGCGATGAGGGTGCGTGTTCGGATCATGAGCGTCCTAATCTCGGCGGTAGGTAGATAGCCACCGAAACTAGTGCAATTCAATGTTCGAGGCTCATGTATTTCACCACAAAGTGTACGACAACTCTTCTGTCCGCTTGCCCCCAGCCCGAGAGCGCGCAGGCCTCACGGGCTTGTCCCCAGTCGAGCCTAAATCGAACCCGACGAGACCCTCCGTAGGCACTGGAGTCGGCGCTCTCTGCCAGCCCATGCCAGTCAGAAGAGGGCGCTGACCAGGTCGCGCCGCGCCTTCAGCACGGCCGGGTCGTCGGGAGCCACGGTCTCGAACAGTTCGAGCAGGCGGACGCGAGCCTGCTCCCGCTCAGCTGCGGTGCTGTCACGGATCAAGGCGATCAACCGTCCGAACGCGGACGGGATCGCACCGCCCAGCAGTTCGGCGTCCGCTGCGGCCAGTTGCGCCGCCACATCGGTCGGGTTGGCGTCCGCCGCGGCCAGCGCCTGGGCTGGATCGAGCTTCGCCGCACGCGACAGCAAGGCAGCCTGGGCGCGTCCGGCCTTGGCTTCGGTGTCATTCGGGCTGGCCGCGAGCAGCTTGTCGAACTCGGCCACGGCGGTCTCGAAATCGCCGGAGGCGAGTGCTGCGTCCGCCGCGGCGAATCGCGGGTCCGGCCCGGCGTCTGCATCGATGCTGGCCGGTTCGGCGCGGCCGGTGACCCCGTTGGCCGCGGCGGCCTGCAGCAACTGCGCGAGATAGGCCTTGGCCTCGGCTTTGTCCTTCGTACCCTGCCAAAGTGGCGCGAGCTGACCGGCCACCACACCGATGACCGCCGGAACCGCCTGGATGCCAAGAGCGGCCGCGATCTGGGGCGACGCGTCCACGTTGACCCGAGCCAGCAGGTACGCCCCGCCGGCCTCGTTGGCGAGCTCGGTGAGCGCGTCCGACAGCGCCTGCGCGTTGGCCCGCGGCGAGGTGAGTTCGAGCACGATCGGGTACTTCACCGAGCCGCCGATCACCGCTTCGAAGTTGCGCTCGTCCACTTCGAGCACATAGGTCGCGCCCGACGGTGGCGGCGGCGCCTTGGCGGCGGCGACGATGCCCGATAGATCCATGGCGCGGGACGGGTGAAAGCCAGCTGAAGTCACAAGCAAGCATTCTGCCAGCCGTACCGAAGCGGTGCGAATGTGGTCCGGCGGTTCCCCACTGTCGTACGTAGGAGCCTGCTGAACAATCATGTCCCGGCTGCGGCGCACTGGGCGGGCGATCTGCTGCGGCCACATCTTGGGTCGGTAGGCCCACTACAGACCCCAGATGTGGCCTTGCAGCTCATCCCGCCCAGCACGTCCTCGCTCGGAACAGCATTGTTCAGCAGACTCCTAGGCGGCAGGATGGCCCCATGGCACACGAACGCGCCGGGCAGGTTGCACTGCCCGAAGACCTGATTGACGTCGACGCCCTGCTCAGGGCCTACCACGACCTGGTGCCCGATCCGGACAACCCCGACCAGCAGGTCGTGTTCGGCACGTCCGGGCATCGCGGCTCCGCGCTCGACGCGGCCTTCAACGACGCGCACATCGCGGCCACGACGCAGGCGATCGTCGAGTACCGGGCCAGCCAGGGCGTCACCGGTCCGCTGTTCATCGGCAAGGACACCCATGCTCTGTCCGCCCCGGCTTGGCGGACGGCCATCGAGGTGCTGCACGGCAACGGTGTAGCCGTCCACGCCGAACGGGATGAGGACTTCACCCCGACCCCAAGCGTTTCCCGCGCGATCATCGTCTACAACCGCGACCACGAAGGGCCCCGCGCAGACGGCATCGTGGTCACCCCTTCGCACAACCCGCCGCGTGATGGCGGTTTCAAGTACAACCCGCCGCACGGCGGCCCGGCCGACACCGACGCCACCTCGGTGATCGCCGCCCGGGCCAACGAGCTGCTGCGCTCGGTCGGTTCGATCAAGCGGACGCCGTACGCGACCGCCGCGCGCGACGTCACCCGCGTGGACTACTTAGGTGCTTACTGCGAAGACCTGCGCAACGCGCTCGACCTGGACGCGATCGCGTCCGCGGGTGTGCGGATCGGCGCCGATCCGCTCGGGGGGGCGTCCGTGCAGTACTGGGGCTACATCGCCGAGCGGCTGGGCATCGACCTGACCGTGATCAACCCGCAGGTCGACCCGGCCTGGCCGTTCATGACGCTGGACTGGGACGGCAAGATCCGCATGGACTGCTCCTCGCCCTACGCCATGGCCTCCCTGATCGCGAACCGGGAGTCCTACGAGATCTCCACCGGCAATGACGCGGACGCGGACCGGCACGGCATTGTCACCCCCGACTACGGTCTGATGAATCCCAACGCCTACCTGGCGGTGGCGATTCAGTACCTGTTCGGTCATCGCCCCAACTGGCGTCCGGACGCCGGGGTGGGCAAGACCCTGGTGTCGAGTTCGCTGATCGACAAGGTGGCTGCCGATCTAGGCCGTCGGTTGGTCGAGGTGCCGGTGGGCTTCAAGTGGTTCGTGCCCGGCCTGATGAGCGGTGATCTCGGGTTCGGCGGCGAAGAGTCAGCGGGTGCATCTTTCCTTGCCAGGGATGGCTCCACGTGGACAACCGACAAGGACGGCATCCTGCTCGCTCTGCTGGCCAGCGAGATCAAGGCGGTCACGGGCAAGTCGCCGTCCGAGCTGTACGCCGAACTGGAGGCCCGCCACGGTGCGTCCAGCTACGCCCGGGTGGATGCACCCGCCAGCCGCGAGCAGAAGGCGAAGCTCGCCAAGCTGAGCGCGTCGGACGTCACCGCAACCGAACTGGCCGGCGAACCGATCGTGGCCACGCTTACCCATGCCCCGGGCAACGGCGCGGCCATCGGCGGGCTCAAGGTCGCCACCGCGTCCGCCTGGTTCGCGGCGCGCCCGTCCGGAACCGAGAACGTGTACAAGATCTACGCCGAATCGTTGCGCGGCCCGGAACACCTGGCACAGGTCCAGGCCGAGGCCAAGGAAGTGGTCGACGGCGTTCTGTCGTGAGCATTGGGAATAGGCTGGACAACATGAGCAACGACGACCTTTTCATCTGCATCGACCATGTCGGCTACGCCGTCCACAATCTTGACGACGCCATCAAGTTCCACACCGAAGTGCTTGGCTGGCGGGTGCTGCACCGCGAGACCAACGCTGAGCAGGGCGTCGAGGAGGCGATGATCGGTACCGGTGACCAGCTCACCGAGAACGCCCAGGTGCAGTTGCTGGCACCGCTGAACGAGAACAGCACGATCGCGAAGTGGATCGAGCGCAACGGCGGCAAGGGCGGAATCCAGCAGGTTGCCTACCGGGTGGCCGACCTCGACAAGGTCAGTGCGGTGCTGCGCGAGCGTGGCGTTCGCCTGCTCTACGACGCGCCCAAGATCGGCACCGGCGGTTCCCGGATCAACTTCGCTCACCCGAAGGATGTCGGTGGCATCCTGCTCGAGATCGTCGAGCCGGCTGCTGCGGCCCACTGATTCACTGACCTGCACTGGCCCGGCCCGATTTGTCGGGCCGGGCCACTAGCATCATTGGGCGAGCGAAAGGGAAGACGTTGGTAGGCGAAGACACCACCGGACTGGAACTGTTCGACGAAGTGGCCTCGGCCGTGGGCAACTTCCCGCAGTCATTGCGCGGCTACGATCGTGGCGCCGTGGACGCCTACGTCCGCGACGTCGAGGGCCAGTTGGCGCGGGCCAAGGCGCAGTTGCGGCAACAGCATCGCCAGCTGGCCGAAGCGAACGCCCGTGCGGCCGACAGTGATTTCGGCAAGGCCGGTGCGCACACCCGCACCATGTTGAAGGCCGCCGAGTCACAGGCGGGCGAGTTGGTCGACTCAGCGGACAGCCGCGCTCGGCTCGTGCTGAGCGCAGCGGAGGCGGAGGCGAGACGCCTCACGATTGAGGCCGAGCTCGCCTTGGACGCCGCCCGCGCGGCGAGCATCCAGGAGCTGGATGCACTCCGGCAGCGCCTCAGCGAGCAGACTGCAGCCGAGTTGGAAGCGGCCAAGCAGGAAGCCAACGCGGTCCGGCAGGCCGCGGAACTCCATGCCTCCCAAGTGGTCGCGGACGCCCAGGCGCGCGCAGCTGCGATCGCTGAGGGCGCGCGGATCGACGCGGCGGCCCGCGCCGCCGAGGTGGAGCGGGCCGCAGCCGAAGCCAGGCTGCGGCTCGCCGAGCGGAAAGAAGCCGATCTGGGTGAACTCAAGGCCGCCCAGGCAGCCAATGCGACCCGACTCGACGATTTGCTGGCCGAGGCTGAGGCCGTGAGCACGGACTATCGCACCCGGCTCGAAGCGGACGCAAAAACGTGGAACGAGCGCCGCGCCGCCGCTCTCGCTGAGGCGGAGCAGATCATCGCGTCCGCCCGAGCCGAAGCCGAGGGCATCGCCTCCGCGGCCGAGCACGAGGGCGAGCGCATCCGCGCTGAACGCACTCGCGAAGCCGAGGTGGAGGTGGAGCGGCTGCAAGCCGAGCTGAAACTGCTCATCGGTCGCCGACAGTCCGTCGTCGAGCAGCTCGGCGAGCTGGCGAACCTGGTGGGAGTGAGCGTGGCCGACTACACCGACGCTGAATCGGGCTCGTGACCACTCCGGGTAGCGAACCGCAGCCACCGGCACCGCCTGGCGGGGTGCCGGTTCCGGCGTCCGCGCGGACGCCGGCCGCGCTATCCGCGCATACGCCTACCAGTGCACCGCCGACC
Source organism: Actinomycetes bacterium (assembly GCA_029778515.1). Next base: position 22,945 of record JAKOQD010000352.1, on the reverse strand, counting down.
CGAGGCTGGCTGCGCAAGTGGCGCCGTACCACCCAGCCCACACCGGCGGACGCGGACGGTCGGCGGCTGGGCGCCAGCGACCGGATCTCCCTGCTGGATCGCAACCCGTTCCAGATCGGGTTCTTCCTGACTTTCGGGGCGCTGGCCGCCACCGGACTGGTGTACACCGTGATCTCGCTGCGCACGGTGCTGGTGCTGCTCATGCTTTCGTTGGCGATTGCGCTCGGGCTGAACCCGCTGGTGGACTGGCTGCACCACCACGGCGTCCGCCGCGCGTTCGCAGTGCTGCTGGTCGCGCTCAGCGCGATCGGACTACTCTCGCTGGCCGTTTGGGCCCTCGTGCCCGTGGTCAGCGACCAGGTGAACAAGCTGATGCTGCAAGCTCCCGACTATCTGGAGAACCTGCGGCAGAACCCGCAGATCGCCGCTTTCGACGCCCAGTTCCACGTGATCGAAAAGGCCGTCGAGTTCCTCACCTCCGGCGAGTTGATCAGCAGTCTGTTCGGCGGGCTGCTCGGTGCCGGCCAGGCAGTGGCCAACACCATCTTCTCGGTGGTGATCACCCTGGTCCTCACCCTCTACTTCCTCACCTCCCTGCCCAATCTGAAGGAAGTCATCTACAAACTCGCGCCCGCGTCCCGGCGTCCGCGGGTGAAGTACCTCGCCAACGAGATGTTCAAGCGGGTCAGCGGGTACGTGTCCGGCCTGTTCATCGTGGTGCTGATCGCGATGAGTGTGGCGTTCGTATTCCTGAACGTGATCGGTCTGAGCCAATATGCGCTGGCGCTGACCGTAGTGGTCGGCCTGTTCGCCTTCGTGCCGCTGGTCGGTACCACCATTTCGATGGTGATCGTGTCGATCATCGCGTTCTCTTTCTCCCCCACCACCGGCCTGATCACGCTGATCTTCTTCCTCGCCTATCAGCAGTTCGACGCCTACTTCATCCAGCCGCGGGTCTTTTCGCACTCGGTGCAGGTCCCGTCGGTGCTGGTCATGCTGGCCGCGATCTCCGGCTACCTGTTGCAGGGAATGATCGGTGCGATCCTCGCCATCCCGGTGATGGCCGCCCTGCTGCTGCTCTACCGCGAGGTGCTATTGCCCCACTTGGACCGGACCTGACGGCTACAAATTAGAAGAGCCGATCCTCGGCGTTGTCCAACCCTCGTAGTACGTTGTAGTCCACGAGTACGCATTCAATGCCGCGGGTACCGGCCAGCGTCCGCGCCTGCGGCTTGATTTGCTGCGCAGCGAACACGCCGCGGACGGGACTCATGGTCGGGTCCGCGTTCATCAACGCCAGATAGCGGGTGAGTTGCTCAACCCCGTCGATCTCGCCACGGCGCTTCACTTCGACGGCGACATAGGCGCCGGTGTGGTCGCGCAGCAGTAGGTCCACCGGGCCGATCGGCGTCAAGTACTCGCGCTGGATCAGCGTCCAGCCTTCGCCGAACGTGCGCGGATTCTCCGCGAGCAGAACCTGTAGGTGCGCTTCAACGCCGTCCTTCTGCAATCCCGGATCGATACCGAGTTCGTGGTTCGAGTCGTGCAGCACCTCGCCGAGCGCGATCTGAAGGGTGTCGCCGTCCGTGTTCCGCACCTCCCACACTTCGGTGAGCCCGGCTTCATCGGCTTCGGCTACCGCCTCGACATCCTCCGGCGGCGGGCTGACCGTCAAGGTGCACGGCGCGCTCATCCAGTTCAGCGGTTTGTAGGCGCGGTCGTCGGCGTGGACCGAGACAGATCCGTCCGCTTTCACCATGATCAAGCGGGTGGCCATCGGAAGGTGGGCGGTCAAACGACCGGCGTAGTCAACCTGGCAACGGGCAATCAGCAGACGCACCCGGTCAACCTACACCGATCGGCCGGTGCGCCTGACCGGACGTACCCGCATCGGCGCTAGGCTGACTGAATGGCCAAGCGACCCTCGAAGCACCTTCGTGCGCCCCGGCCGCTGTCAACTGGCGCGTTCGCCCAGCTCGAGATCAAGGCCGACGGTGAATGGATGGTGCAGACCATGCCCGCCGATGCCGCCGGCAAGACCTACACCTGCCCGGGCTGCAGCCGGCAGGTCGCTCCCGGAGCGTCCCATCTGGTCGCCTGGCCCCGGCTGGCGAGCATCGGCTCCACGTCCGCTGTGGACGAACGACGGCACTGGCACACCGCATGCTGGCAGCGGCGGCGCTGATGGCACGGCTGCACACCGAACTCGTCGGCTCTGGGCGTCCCCGCTTCGCCTTCCTGCCCGGGCTCTTCGGCCGTGGCCGCAATTGGAGCCAGATCGCGCAGCGGCTGGCCGAGCACGAGTTGGCCAGTGTGCTCTTCGACCTGCCCGATCACGGGCAGAGCGCCTGGACCGACCACTTCAGCTACCTCGGGATGGCCGAGGCCGTGGCCGACGAGGTCGACCTTCGGCTCGGCTCGGCGGCACAGTTGGTGCTGGTCGGCCATTCAATGGGCGGCAAGGTCGCCATGCTCACCGCTCTGCGCAGGCCGGAGTTGGCTTCCGGACTGGCGGTGATCGACATCGCACCCGGGCATTCGGACCAGGTGGAGACCTTCACCCCGCTGGTTGCCGCGATGCGCGGCCTCGACCTGAGCACCATCGATTCGCGAGCCGAAGCCGACGCCCGCCTGAGTCCAGCCGTCCCGGACGACGCCGTCCGCCTGTTCCTGATGCAGAACCTGCGTCGCCGGCACGGTTGGCACTGGCAGCCGAACCTGCGACTGCTCGGCGACTCGCTGGACGCGATCGGCGGCTGGCCTGATCCCGGCCCTGCCACCTACCCGGGGCCGGTGCTCTGGCTTACTGGCGAGCAGTCGGCGTACGTCCGAGCGGAACACGAGGCCGACATGGCCCGGCTCTTCCCTGACGTCGAGCGCGTGGTGGTCCCCGGGGCCGGCCATTGGGTCCATGCCGACGACCCGGACGCCACCGTTGCCGCGCTGCTCGAGCTGGAAGCCCGAACGCACCGCTGAGCCGCCTAGGTGGCCTGGCGAAGCTGCGCCAGCGTCATCCCGGCGTAGGGCCAGCGTCATCACGGCCAGGCCCAACGTCACCCCGGGCACAGACCCAACGTCACCCCGGCCTAGGGCGAACGTCACCCCGGGCCCAGACCCAACGTCATCCCGGCGTAGGCCGGGATCTCAACCCACCAGCCGCTGCAGATCAGGCCGGCTTGATGCTGGTGATCACTGCGGGCGAGTTGGGCTTGCCACCGCCGGAGCTGCCGAAGCTGTTGTCCTGGCCGCCCGCGGCGAGCTTCGCCAGCACCTTCACCGCAGCCTCGTCCACGTGACCGAACACTGTGTAGTCGGGCGACAACTGGCTGTCTGCGTAGACGATGAAGAACTGTGAGCCGTTCGTGCCCGGGCCTGCGTTCGCCATGGCCAGGGTGCCAGCGCCATAGGACTCGCTGCCGGTGAGTTCGTCGTCGAACTGGTAGCCGGGGCCACCCGACCCGGTCCCGGACGGGTCACCGCACTGCAGCACGTACAGGCCGCCGTCATCCACAAGCCGGTGGCACGATGAGCCGTCGAAGAAGCCCTGACCGGCCAGTGACGAGAAGGAGTTCACCGTGCAGGGCGCGTTCTCGCGGTCCAGGGTGAGCTTCAAAGGGTCCGAGTTGAGGGTCAGCACGTACTCGGCGGTGCCGGTGGCCGCGACTCCGTCCGTGGGTGGCAGGTCCACCTTCTTCACGCCGTCATTCGTTGCCGTGTAGGTGCACGACACCTCGCCAGCAGTCGTCGCAGAAGCAGAGGCGCTCGACGACACAACCGGGCTGGACGCGCCGGCGGGCTCACCGCGGACGGCACCCGACGAACAGCCAGCGAGAGCAAGTACGGACGCAACCAACAACAGAATCAGCTTCTTCACCAGTACAGGCTGCCACATGCCGAGGACGGACTTCGACCGAGCCCGATCCTGCCTCGACGGGGTTTGACAGCCAAATGTGCCCGGTGTTCAGTGAACCCATGGTCAATCTCACCCGCATCTACACCCGCACCGGGGACGCCGGCCGGACACGGCTTTCCGACATGTCCGAGACCAGCAAGACCGACCCGCGGGTGGAGGCCTACGGGCACGTCGACGAGGCCAACTCCCTGCTCGGCCTGGTCGTCGTCCAATCCGATCTCGATGACGATTTCCGCGCCGTCCTCCGACACATCCAGAATGAGCTCTTCGACTGCGGCGCCGACCTATCCAACCCGCTGATGCTGCACTCCAGCTACGAGCCACTGCGGGTTATCCAGGCCAACATCGACCGGCTGGAAGGATGGTGTGACCAGTTCGGCGACCCGCTGCCGGCGCTTCGTTCGTTCATCCTTCCCGGAGGCACGCAGACCGCGGCCCTGCTGCACCTGGCCCGCAGCGTCGTCCGACGCGCCGAGCGCGCCGGCTGGACCGCGGTCGAGATCTATGGCACCGAGCCCGCCGAGGGCCATCAGCCGGGCGGGGTGAACCTGCTGGCGCTCACCTACCTGAACCGGCTGTCCGACCTGCTGTTCATCCTGGCCCGCGCAGCCGGCCAGCAGGCCGGCGAGGTGCTCTGGATCCCTGGCAAGGACCGCGAGGTCACCGACCCCAGGGCCGCCAAACAACGCCGCCGCATCCAGAAGACCGAGTAAGCGCTCGTCGGTCCTTGGAACGCAAGATCCCGGCCTTCGCCGGGATGACAGAGAACGACTGCCGGGATGACGGAGAACGACTGCCGGGATGAGGTGAGGCTGCGATACGAGTTTTGGGGAAGGCCCGCTGCGACCTCCAGGGCGACAGCCGCGTTGCCGTGGTGGTGGGACCTCAGCGGTCAGGCGTCCGCTCGGGAGTTCACCGTCATCCGGCGTCCGCTCGGGAGTTCACCGTCATCCGGCGTCCGCTCGGGAGTTCACCGTCATCCCGGCGAAGGCCGGGATCTCGTCATAGCGCAGGCGCCCGCACAATTGTCGGAACCACCGCCTAGCTTCATCGGATGAGAACTACACGGAACCGTGAGCGCGGAGCGTACGTCTACTTCATGACCAATCGGTGTGACAGCGTCATCTACATCGGGGTGACCAACGACCTCCTTCGGCGGGTGGCTGAACACAAGTTGGGCATGGGTGGCTTCACCGCGCGCTATCGATGCACCAAGCTCGTCTACTTCGAAGCCGGGGACAGCATCAGTGATGCCGTCGCACGTGAGAAGCAGCTCAAGAACTGGCGCCGGGCGTGGAAGAACCGGCTGGTGTCGGAGTCGAACCCGGGATGGGTTGACCTCGGCCCTCGGATCGGACTGAGCGCCGAGTTGCTCGCTCGAATCGCTACGGATAGCGCGTTCGGCGGCGAAGAGGACGCGCCCGCTAGCTGCCGCGAGGATAGGTCGGCGGTCTCCTGATTGCGGAGTTCGAGATCCCGGCCTCCGCCGGGATGACGTCAACTCTCGGAGCCGGGATGACGTCAACTCTCGGAGCCGCGATGACGGTAGCCCTAGAAGTCGGGGTAACTCGCGTCAGCGGTAGCGGGAGCCGGGTGGGGACGATTCGAGCCAGCTGAGCAGACCGGTCAGGGACGCTACCGACATCGCCAACTCCCAGGAAGAGCCGTCGGTCAGGTCCATCCTGACGATCCGCTGGTCGTCGTAGAGCAGCACCGATTCGATCGGATCGGGTTCGCGCTGGGCTCCCGTCCGGCTCTGCGAGCGTGGGAACACCAGGCGCGGCCGGAACGACAGCGAAAACGATCGAAACCACTCCAGGTTGTCACCGGTGTAACGCGCGACGCCGAGCACCCATCCGGTACCCGGCGTCTTCGTCGACAGGCGCAGTGAACAGTCGAACAACCCACCCTGCCGGGCCAGCCAGCGACGGCGTGCGTACAGGGAGACCAGCGGCACGAGCAGCGCCACGACCAGCACCAGCGCCACCACTTCAGTGACTCCAAGCCAGTCCATCTGCTGCCCGGCCCGCCTCAGTGGTTCTGCTGGGCCATGCGCGCAGCGCGTACCTGCGCCTGCGCCCGCAGGAAGTGCTGCCGGGTCTCCTCGTCGAGCTCACCGGCGTTCAACCGCTTCTCCGCGGCCGCCAACTCGTGTTCGGCCCCGTTCAGGTCGATCTCGTGGGCGACCTTGGCGAACTGGCTGAGCAGCGAAACCCGATTGTCCGCGACCGAGATGAAGCCGCCGTCGATCGCCAGCACCTCTCGGTTTCCCTCCGCAGTCAGCACTTCGGCCGCACACGGCACCAGCACCGCAAGGAAAGGCTCGTGGTTCGGCAGGATACCGAGATCGCCTTCGACCGTCCGGGCGATCACGCTGAGGGCATCGCCTTCCCAGATGATCCCCTCGGCCGCAACGACCTCGACGCGCAGAACCGCCACGTCAGCCTTCCTTCTGAATCCGGTCCCAGTTGGCCATCACCATGTCCATGCCACCGACGTTGAAGAAGGCCTGCTCAGCGACGTGGTCGACCTCGCCGTCACAGATCATCTTGAACGACTCGATGGTGTCCGCCAGCGGCACGGTCGAACCGGGCACGTTGGTGAACTTCTCGGCCATGTACGTGTTCTGGCTCAGGAACTGCTGAATCCGGCGCGCCCTGGAGACGATGATCTTGTCCTCTTCGGGCAGCTCGTCGACACCTAGGATCGCGATGATGTCCTGGAGCTCCTTGTTGCGCTGCAGGATCTTCTTCACCCGGGTGGCCGTGTCGTAGTGGTCCTGGCCGATGAACTGCGGGTCCATGATCCGGCTGGACGAGGACAGCGGGTCGACGGCCGGGTAGAGACCGCGGGACGCGATCTCGCGGCTCAACTCGGTGGTGGCGTCCAGGTGCGCGAAGGTGGTTGCCGGCGCCGGGTCGGTGTAGTCGTCGGCGGGCACGTAGATGGCCTGCATGGACGTGATCGAGTGGCCGCGGGTCGAGGTGATCCGCTCCTGCAGCTGGCCCATCTCGTCGGCAAGGTTCGGCTGGTAGCCCACCGCGGACGGCATCCGGCCGAGCAACGTGGACACCTCCGAACCGGCCTGGGTGAACCGGAAGATGTTGTCGATGAAGAGCAGCACGTCCTGGCCCTGCACGTCGCGGAAGTACTCCGCCATGGTCAACGCACTCAGCGCCACCCGAAGGCGGGTGCCCGGCGGCTCGTCCATCTGGCCGAAGACCAGCGCGGTGTCCTTCATGACGCCGGCCTCGATCATCTCGTTGATCAGGTCGTTGCCCTCACGGGTGCGCTCCCCCACGCCGGCGAACACCGAGGTGCCACCGAAGTTGTGGGCGATCCGGTAGATCATCTCCTGGATCAGCACGGTCTTACCCACACCGGCGCCGCCGAACAGGCCGATCTTGCCGCCCTGGACGTACGGGGTGAGCAGGTCGAGCACCTTGATCCCGGTCTCGAGCATCTGGGTCTTCGGCTCCAGCGCGTCGAACTTCGGCGGATCGCGGTGGATCGGCCAGCGCTCGGTGATCTCCACCCCCGACAGGTCGTCGTTCAGGCACTCGCCGGTCACGTTCCAGACCCGGCCCTTGGTGACGTCGCCGACCGGGACGGTGATCTGCTCGCCGGTGTCGATCACCTTGCCGCCGCGGCGCATGCCGTCGGTCGGCTTGAGCGAGATCGCGCGCACCATGTTGTCGCCGACGTGCAGCGCCACCTCGGCTGCGATCGTGCTGGCCCGTCCCTGGGTCTCGATTTCGATCAGCAGCTTGTTGTTGATGTCGGGCATCTCGTCAGCGGCGAACTCAACGTCCACCACGGGGCCGATCACCCGGGCCACGCGCCCGGTGGCGCCGGTGGCGGGCTGGGTCGGGGTCTGCGTCGTCATGGTCATCTGTGTGCCTCGCCTAGTCGTTCTCGGTCAGGTCGGCCAGCGCACTGGCACCGCCGACGATTTCGCTGATTTCCTGGGTGATCTCGGCCTGCCGGGCCTGGTTGGCTTCCCGGGTGAGCCGCTCGATCAGTTGCTGCGCGTTGTCGGTGGCCGACTTCATGGCCCGCTGCTGGCTGGCCAGCTGGGACGCCGCCGACTGCAGCAGGTAGAACCAGATGCGGCTGCGGATGTACAGCGGCAGCAGGCTGTCCAGCACGGTCTCCGGATCGGGCTCGAACAGGTAGAGCGGTACCGCCTCGTCCTTGGTCGGTTCGTGGACACCCTCTACCACTTCCAGCGGCAGGACGCGGCGCGCTCGCGGCGTCTGGGTGAGCATCGACTCCATCCGGGTGTAGACCGCCCAGATCTCGTCCACGCCCCCTTCTTCGGTGGGAAGCAGGAAGTCGGCCAGCAGCCGGTCGGAGATTTCCACCGCCCGGTCGAAGGTCGGCGAGTCGGAGAAGCCCTCCCACTTGGCCTCAATCGGCATGCCGCGGTAGGTCAGGTAGCCGATGCCCTTGCGGCCTACGACGTAGCGGACGACCTCCTTGCCCTCCTCCTCCATGCGCTGGCGGAAGGCGGCCACGGTCTTGATCACGTTCGAGGAATAGGCGCCGTTCATGCCCCGATCGGACGTGATGAACAGCACCGCTACCCGCTTGGGGTTCTCCACCTCGTTGGTGAGGGGATGGTCGAGGTCTGACCGGATCGCGACCGCCGAGACGGCACGGTTCAGCTCCCGGGTGAACGGCAGCGCCCGGGCCGCGGTCTGCTGCGCCCGGATGATCCGTGAGGACGCGACCAGCTCCATCGCCCTGGTGATCTTCTTGGTCGCAGACACCGACTTTCGGCGTTCCCGCAGCTCCCGCAGGCTGGCTGGCATTCGATCAGCTCCGCTTCCGGTTCACCACGATCTGTTCGTGGTCCATGTCCTCGTCGGCCATCGCCTCCGCTGCCTGATCGCCGCTGACCAACGACTCGCCGCCACCGCTGACCCACTGGGTCCGGAACTGCGCAAGCGCGTCCTTGGTGGCCTGCTGGGTGTCGGCGTCGAAGTCACCGGTCTGTGCGATCGTCTCCAGCACCTTGGTGTTGTGCCGCAGGTGGTCCAGGAACTCCCGCTCGAAGCCGAGCAGCTCGTTCACCGGCACGCTGTCGAACTCACCGGTGGTGCCAGCCCACACGCTGATCACCTGCTCGGCCACCGGGTACGGGCTGTACTGCGGCTGGCGAAGCAGCTCCACCAAGCGTGCGCCACGATCGAGCTGGCGCCGCGAGGCCGCGTCCAGGTCGGACGCGAACATCGCGAACGCCTCCATGTCGCGGTACTGCGCCAGGCCGATCTTGAGCGTGCCGGCCACCTTCTTCATCGCCTTCACCTGCGCGGCGCCGCCCACGCGGGACACCGAGATGCCCACGTCGATGGCCGGACGCTGGTTCGCGTTGAACAGGTCCGACTGCAGGAAGATCTGGCCGTCGGTGATTGAGATCACGTTGGTCGGGATGTATGCCGAGACGTCGTTGGCCTTGGTCTCGATGATCGGCAGGCCGGTCATCGAGCCGCCGCCGAGATCGTCCGACAGCTTCGCGCAGCGCTCGAGCAGGCGGCTGTGCAGGTAGAAGACGTCGCCGGGGTAGGCCTCGCGGCCCGGCGGCCGGCGCAGCAGCAGAGACATCGCCCGGTAGGCCTCGGCCTGCTTGGTGAGGTCGTCGAAGATGATCAGCACGTGCTTGCCCTGGTACATCCAGTGCTGGCCGATGGCCGAGCCGGAGTAGGGCGCGATGTACTTGTAGCCCGCCGGGTCGGACGCGGGCGAGTGCACGATCGTGGTGTACTCCATCGCGCCGGACTCTTCCAGGACCGTACGCAGCGCCGCGATCGTGGAGCCCTTCTGGCCGATCGCGACGTAGATGCACCGCACCTGCTGCTTGGGGTCGCCGGTGGCCCAGGCCGCCTTCTGGTTGATGATCGTGTCGACCGCGATCGCCGTCTTGCCGGTCTTGCGGTCGCCGATGATCAGCTGTCGCTGGCCCCGGCCGATCGGGGTCATCGCGTCGATGGCCTTGATGCCGGTCTGCAGCGGCTCGTTGACGCTCTGGCGGTCCATCACGCCGGCAGCCTGCAGCTCCAGCGGACGCCGCTCGCCGACGTCCTTCAGCTCACCGAGACCGTCGATCGGGTTGCCCATCGCGTCCACGACCCGGCCGAGGTAGCCATCGCCCACCGGGACGCTGAGCACCTCGCCGGTGCGCTTGACCGTCGAGCCCTCCTCGATGCCCTCGGAGTCGCCCAGGACGACGACGCCGATCTCGCGGACATCGAGGTTCAGCGCGATGCCGGTGGTGCCGTTGGCGAACTCGAGCAGCTCGTTGGCCATGACCGAAGGCAGGCCCTCGACCCGGGCAATGCCGTCACCGGAGGTGACCACGGTGCCAACTTCGTCCCGGGAAGCGGTGTCGGGGTTGAAGTTGGACACGAACTTGTCCAGCGCGTCCCGGATCTCTTCGGGGCTGATGGTCAGTTCCGCCATTTGTGCACCTTCTGCTTTCGATTCTCTACTTGGTCAGTTCATGTTCGGCGGCAGCGAGCCGACCGGCGACGGTGCCCTCGATCACCTCGTCACCGACCCGCACCCGCGCGCCGCCGAGGACGGCCGGGTCGATCAGCACCTGCAGGCTCACCGGGCGGCCCAACTGGCGGCTCAACGCGGCCATCAGCCGGGCTTTCTGCGCTGCACTCAACGGCACGGCCACGGTCACCACGGCCAGCGCCCGTTGCTGGGCTGCCGCAGCGAGCTTGAGGTATTCGTCGAGGACGGCTTCGAAGGACCGGGTCTGGACGGCGGCCGCGCGCTGTGCCAGTGCCACCGTCTCCGGTTTGGCCCGGTCAGCCAACAGGTCGCCGATCAGCTGCTGCCGCGCGGCTACCGGTGCGTTGCGGTCGTCCAGCGCGGCCCTCAGTTCGGGACTGCCCGCCACCGACCGAGCGAACCGGAACAACTCCTCCTCAACGCTGTCCAGCCGGCCAGCCACCTGCGCGGTGCCGAACAGTGTCCGGACGCCCTGACGCTCCAGCGCGGCAACCAGGTTGGCCGGGCTGCCCCATTTCAGTGCGGCCGCCTCACCGGCGACCGCGGCCGCGTCCGCCGAAACCCGGCTGCCGAGCACAGCCGACGCGAGTTCGCGCCGCTGGTCGGCTGAGGATGTGGGATCGGCCACCGCGTTGCGGAGCTGGGTCTGCCCAGTCAGCAGGTCGGCGACGGCGAACAACTCCGCCGCCAGGTCGGCAGTGAGCTCGCGGGCGTCAAGGACCCGATCGAGCTCGGAAAGCCGGGCCTCGGCGGCGGCGTTCACGCCTTCTCTCCCACGGTGTCGGCAGCTTCGAGCTCGGCGATGAACCGGTCGACGCTCCGCTTGGCCCGCTCGTCGTCGGCCAGCGACTCGCCGACGATCCGTCCGGCCAGCTGGGTGGCCAGCCCACCCACCTCGGCGCGCAGCTGATGCACGACCTGAGCCCGCTCAGCGTCGATCTGAGCCTTGGCGGACGCGATCATTCGCGCCGATTCGGCCTGCGCCTGCTCCTTGATCTCTGCGGCTATCACCGCGGCCTGCGCCTTGGCCTGCTCGCGGATCTGGCTGGCCTCGGTGCGTGCCGTAGCCAGCTGGGCGGTGTACTCGGCGAGGGCGTCCGCGGCTTGCCGCTGGGCCTCCTCAGCCTTCTCGATCCCACCGGTGATCTCGGCCGTGCGCTCGGCGTACGTCTTCTCGAAAACCGGCACGACCAGCTTCCACACCACGAGGGTGATGATGAGCGCGAGGCCGATGCCGACCCAGAGCTCGATCGGGTGCTCGGGAAGCAGCGGCCCGAATGGGCTCTCTGCCTCGCCTGCGAGTGGCAGCACGGCTCAGCTCACTGAATGGCGAAGGCGAGGGCGATGCCGATGATGGCCAGCGCCTCGACCACGGCGAAGCCGATCCACGCGGTGCCCATCATGGCGCCACGGGCCTCGGGCTGCCGAGCGGTTCCGTTGATCACCGAGGCGAAGATCCAGGCCACACCGATGGCCGGGCCGAGCGTCGCCAGGGCGTATCCGATCATGTTGATCGAACCGCTGATTTCCAGGACGGGGAGCATGTCGTTTCCTTTCGAGGGTTATTTGGCAGGCTCAGTGCTCCTCGGCGATCGCCGAGGAGATGTATTGGGCACTCAAAACGGTGAAGATGTAGGCCTGCAGCGCTGCCACCAGCAACTCCAGGGCGAAGATGGCGAAACTGAACACGATCGACATCGAGCCGGCCGCGACGTAGAAGGCCTCACCGGAGGCCAGCAGCAGGCCGCCGCCGACCACGAAGACCATGATCACCAGGTGGCCGGCGAACATGTTGGCGAAGAGTCGCAGGGCCAGCGTGAACGGCCGGGCGACGAAGTTCGAGATGAACTCAAGCGGGATGATCACCGGCCACAAGAAGACCGGCACGCCTTCGGGCAGGGTCATTCTCTTCAGGTAGTTGCCGAGACCGTACTTGCCGATGCCGGCCGCGTTGTAGATCACGAAGGTCAGCAGGGCGAGGCCGTACGGGAAGCCGATCTTCGAGAAGGTCGGGAACATGAACAGGAAGAACGACCCGAACAGGTTGTTGACGAAGATGAAGCTGAATAGCGCGACCAGGTAGGGCAGGAACTTCTGGTAGTCGTGGCCGAGGATGTCACGGGCGATGGTGTTGCGGATCAGGTTGTAGAGGAATTCACCGGCGAACTGCTTCTTGCCGGGGACCACCTTCTGGCCGTGAGCCATCCAGAGCCAGAATGCGATCACCAGGATCGCGCCGATCACGGCCTGGGCGACGTGGTTGTTCAGCCACGCACCCTCGGGGTCGATCCCCGGAAACAGCGGACGGGACGCGAAGCTGTGGGTGCCAGGCGGCCAGCCGTGGGCGTCTCCCTCTAGCGGGACGATCAGGCCGATCAGGCCGCGCATGAGACCTCCTGTCTGGCCGTCACTCCGACCGTCCGTATCGTGCGATAACCAGATAGACGCCGGCGACAGTACCGACGATTATTCCCACGGGCAGCCACCACCGTGTGTGCAGCCAGTTGTCGAGCAACCAGCCGATTCCACCGTAGAAGATCAGCCCAGAGATGAGGATGCTGACGACCCGCAAACCGGTGTCGATTCCGCTCCGCTCACCCATGACTCTTGGGACTATAACAGCCGACCCGCCCTCGCTTCACCCCGGTGGCGGCAAAGCGTCCAAAGCCATCGAATTACTCGTCGTAGATCGGGATCCGCAGCCGTGAATACGTCCACAACTCGACGGACAACCAACCCACCACGACAGCGATCGTGGTCACCGCGACCGCGATCGGATCCAGCCAGGCGATCTGCGCGGCGTTGGCAAGGGCCAGCATCAACAGCCCGCCCAGCACCGACACCCGCAGGCCGTAGGACGCCAGGGAGGCGATCAGGACGCGGCGCGCCGGGGCATCCGCCACCAGCACCTGGACGGCTTGGCCGATCATGAAGAATGCGATCGTGACCACCCCGGCCACCGCCGCCGACAGCGCAGCCGACAGTCCACTCGCCGCCGCGAAGCCCAGCACGGCCAGCAGCAGGGCGAGATGTCCGCCCGCAGCTCCCCCGACCAGCAGCTGCTGGGCCCGTCTGCGGTTGAGGCTCAATTCAGCCATTGGCGGCCTTCGTCGGAGTCCGCCGTGCCCAGGTCAGATAGACCGCGAGCCCGAGCGCCAGCAGGAAACCGACGAAAGTGATCGGGTGCGGGAACAGACCGATCAGCACCATGCCGTAGGCCAGCAGCGCCGACCACATCCACAACAGAGCCACCGCACGGGCGTGGCTGTGGCCAAGGTTCAGCATGCGGTGGTGCAAGTGCATCTTGTCTGCCTGGTACCAGAGCTTGCCGGCCAGCGTCCGGCGGACGTACGCCAGCACCAGGTCGAGCAGCGGCAGCGCCATCACTGCCAGCGGCAGCAGGATGGGCAGGTAGGCAGCGAACGCATTCAGCCCCAGGCCGCTCAGACCGGACGGGTCGATCTGGCCGGTGAGGCTGATCATCGCGGTGGCCAGCAGGAAGCCGAGCAGCATCGCCCCGGAGTCACCCATGAACATGCGCGCCCGGTAGATGTTGTAGGGCAGGAAGCCCAGGCACACCCCAACCGTCGCCACGGTGATCAGGCTGGACGTGGTGGCGCGGACGAGTTCATGTTCGTACGACAGCAGATATGCGTAAGCGAAGAACGCACCGGCGCCGATCGCCACCACGCCTGCGGCGAGGCCGTCCAGGCCGTCGATCAGGTTGATCGCGTTCACGCAAAGGAAGATCAGCACGACGGTCACTGCGATCGAAGTGCCCTCGTCCAGCGACACGATCGCCCCGGGGAGGGGGATCCAGTAGACCTTCACGCCGTTGAGCACCGCCACCCCGGCGGCCAGCAACTGTCCGGCGATCTTCGCCAGCGCGTTCAGCTCGAACAGGTCGTCCACCACGCCGACCGCGCAGATCAGTCCTCCGGCCAGCAGCACCACCCCAGCGTCGTGGGTGACCAGTTCGAAGCTGCCCAGCCAGGGCAGTTGGGCGGCGAGCAGGAACGCGGCCGCGAGCCCGAACCACATCGACACGCCGCCGAAGTACGGGATCGGCTTGGTGTGCACGTCTCGGTCCCTGACCATGGCGACGGCGTTGTAACGGAACGCCAGTCTGCGCGCGAGGCCGCTGAGCAGGTAGGTCACCCCGGTGGCGACCAGCAGGACGAGCAGGTATTCGCGCATCAGGCCTGATCCGCGTCCTGCGGTGGCTGTTCGGCGGGATCGGACGCCGCCTCGGCCAGGTCGGGCACCACCGCGACGAGTTCGGCCCGAGTGAGCTTGCCTTCGCGCAGGATGCGGGGCCGTCCGGTCAGGTCGACGATCGTGGACGGGACGCCGGCCCCGGCCGGGCCGCCGTCCAGGTAGACCGACACCCGCTTGCCCAGTTGCGCCTGCGCTTCGGCGACGGTGTTCGCCGCAGGCTGTCCGGAGACGTTGGCCGAGCTGACCGCGAGTGGGCCGGTGGCCCGCAGCAGTTCGCGGGTGAACTCGTGGTCGGGCACCCGGATCGCGATGGTCTGGCCACGATCGCCCAGGTCCATCCGGAGGTTGGCATGCGCGGTGACGACCAGCGTGAGCGCCCCCGGCCAGAACGTGTCGGCGAGGGCGAGCATCTCCTGGCTGACCTCGTCGGCCAGCGAGCGCAACGCGTCCGCGTCCGCGATCAGGACCGGTGGCGGCATGTCGCGGCCGCGTTCCTTGGCGTCGAGCAGGCCCTGCACGGCGTGTGCTGAGAACGCGTCCGCACCGATGCCGTAGACCGTGTCGGTGGGCAGCACGATGCAGTTACCGGCGCTGACGGCCGCTGCCGCCGCCTCGATTGCACCCTCGGGGTCAGCCGTGATGTCCCAGACCTTCGCCATGCCGCTCATCCTGCCAGGTTGGCGGCGCGAACTCCCGCGACGAACCGTGGCCGCCCGGTCAGGTCGAGGTGGTCGGCGAGCTGGGTGAACGCGCCCCGCACGGCGAACACGTCGAGCGCGCTGTCGGTCTGCACTTCGGCGTGCTCGGCGCACACGAAGCCGCCCGGGCGCAGCAGCCGCGCGGCCACCTCGGCGACTACGCGAAGGGCGTCGAGGCCGTCCTCGCCGGAGAACAGCGCCAGGTCGGGCTCGTGGGTGCGAACATCCTCGGCCACGTATTCCCACGCGGTCAGCGGGATGTACGGCGGGTTGGCGATGACCAGGTCGACGGCACCGTTCAACTCCGGGAAGGCGTCCGCCATGTCGCCTTCGGTCAGGGTGACGCCGGTGCCGCTGAGATTCTGCTGCGCTAGCCTGGCCGCGGTCTCGGAGAGCTCCACCGCGTACTGCAGACAGCCCGGACGCTCGACAGCGATCGCCTTCGAGATCGCGCCGCTGCCTGCGCAGAGTTCGACCACGACCGGCTCGCCGGGCAGCTTCGCGAGGCGTTCGAGCGCCCAGCCAGTCAGCACTTCGGTCTCCGGACGCGGGATGAACACACCCGGCGCCACGGCCACCTCGATCGTGCGGAAATAGGCGCGACCGGTCAGGTACTGCAGCGGCTCCCCCGCCGCCCTACGGGCGATCAGCTCGGCATAGTCGGCGGCTGCGGCTTCATCGACATCGTCGAGCAGCAACAACCGTGACGGTTCCACACCGGTGACGTGCGCAAGCAACGTTCTAGCCTCCGCGGCCGAGCCGAGTTCAGCCGTCGCCGCCGCGAGCAGCGGCGCACTGCGGGGCATCAGCCCACCGCACCGAGACGCTCGGCGAGATCGGCGGCCTGCAGCGCGGTGATCACCGCGGACAGGTCACCGGCCAGCACCTGGTCGAGGTTGTAGGCCTTGAAGCCGATGCGGTGGTCGGCGATCCGGTTCTCCGGGAAGTTGTAGGTGCGGATCCGCTCGGAACGGTCCACCGTGCGCACCTGCGACTTGCGGGCAGCGGACGCGGCCGAGGCGGCCTCATCCTCGGCCCGGGCCACCAGTCGGGCCCGTAGCATGCGCATCGCGGACTCCTTGTTCTGCAACTGCGAGCGCTCGTTCTGGCAGGACACCACGATGCCGCTGGGCAGGTGGGTGATTCGGACGGCCGAGTCGGTGGTGTTCACGCCCTGCCCACCCGGCCCGGAAGAGCGGTAGACGTCGACCCGCAGGTCCTCGTCGTTGATCTCCACCTCGGCTGCCTCGACGTCGGGCATCACCAGCACGCCGGCCGCGGAGGTGTGCACCCGGCCCTGGGATTCGGTGACCGGCACCCGTTGCACCCGGTGGACGCCACCCTCGAACTTCAAAACGCCATAGGGAGCGTTCTCCGGATCGCCGTTTCCAGGAGCCTTCACCGCGACCGTGATCGACTTGTAGCCGCCCAGATCGGTGTCCTGGGAATCGAGCACCTCGGTCTTCCAGCCCCTGGTCTCGGCATATCTGGCGTACATCCGGAACAGGTCGCCGGCGAACAGCGCCGACTCCTCGCCGCCCTCGCCCGACTTGATCTCGATCAGGCAGTCGGCCGAGTCATTGGGGTCGCGAGGCGCAAGCAGGCGAGTCAGCTTCTCTTCCACTGTGACCAGTTCGGCCGCGATCGCGTCCGCCTCTTCGGCGAACGACGGGTCCTCGGCGGCCAGTTCCTTCGCCGCGACCAAGTCACTGCTGAGCTGCTCGTGCGCGTCCAGGCTGCGGACAATCGGGCTGAGCTCGTTGTAGCGTCTGCCGACGCGCCGGGACGCCGCCAGGTCGGAGTGCAGCGCTGGGTCGGCGAGCTGCCGTTCCAGGTCCGCGTACTCCTCGCGCAGGCCGGCTGCGGCTTCGAACATGGCAATCCCTTCGACGACCGGGCAAACACGAACGCCGGGGCTCAGGCAATCCTGAGCACCCGGCGTTCGGTGAAGCTACTTCTTCTTGGCGTAGCGCTTCTCGAACCGAGCCACGCGGCCGCCGGTGTCGAGGATCTTCTGCTTGCCGGTGTAGAACGGGTGGCAGGCCGAGCAGACTTCGGCGTGCATGACGCCGTTCTTCGCGGTGCTGCGGGTGGTGAAGGTGTTGCCGCAGGTGCAGGTCACCTGGGTCTCCACGTAATCGGGATGAATGCCTGACTTCATTTCTTCTCCTGTTCAGGGCACCGGGTCGCTCTGGGTTTGGGCGGCTGGATTGGCCTGCTGGCGTGAACCGGCACCGACCCTCCATTGTGCCTGATCGAAGCGCAGGTGCCAAACCCGGAACCGCGCCGGTCGGCATCGGGCACAGTGGTGCCCATGACCGCACTTCCTGGCAATCTCCGCCTGCTCGGTCTCGGCCCCGAGCGCCTCCGCGACGTCATCGACCTTGACCGCTGGGCGTTCCCGTCCAGCGATGACCTGGCGGAGACCCTGGCCCTGCCGAGCCCGTTGCCCTGGCCGCGCACGTTCGGGGTGGCGGACGCGGATGCGGACGACCGGCTGGTGGCGATGCACGCGTCCTATCCGTTCCGGACCTGCCCGGTGCCGGGCGGACGGCTGCCGGTGGCCGGACTCACCTGGGTGGCCGTGCACCCCGAGGCACGGCGTCGCGGCATCCTGCGGTCGATGATCGGGGCGCACCTCGCGCATTGCCGGACGTGGGGTGAGCCGATCTCGGTGCTCACCGCGTCTGAACCCGCGATCTACGGACGCTTCGGCTACGGTCTGGCCGCCCGGCAGGTTGAGGTGAGGCTGCCGCGCGGCGCAGCGCTGCGTCCCGTGCCTGGGGGCGAGGCGCTCACCGTGCGCATCGAGCACCTCCAGGTCGAGCAGCATCGGGAGCTGATCGGCCGGCTGCACGGTGCGGTCACCCGTCCGGGTTGGGTTGGCCGGGAGACGCCGGAGTTGACCACCGCCTGGTTCGCGGACTCCCCCATGTTCCATCCCGGGTTCGAATCGGCCCGAATCATGATCGCCGAACGGGCCGGCGTGCCGGTCGGCTACGCGGTGTTCCGGCGCAACAGCTCCTGGGGACCGGGCGGTCCGACGGGCACGGTCAGGGTGAGTGACTTCGTCGGCGCCGACCCGTCAGCCACCCACCTGCTGTGGTCGCGGCTGCTCGACCTGGACCTCACCACCGAAGTGGTCGTCAGCATGCTGGCCACGGACGATCCGTTGCTGAGCCTGCTGGTGGACGTGCGCGCGGTGGTACCGACGGTCAAGGACAACCTCTGGCTGCGCCTGGTGGACGTTGCCGCCGCCCTGGCCGGACGTCAGTACGCAGCTGATCTCGATGTGGTCTTGGAGGTATCGGACGCGATGCTGCCCAGCAGTGCCGGCCGGTGGCGGCTGACCGCGTCCGCTTTCGGACCGGCCGCGGTCACCCGCACCGACGCCGAAGCCGACCTGGCCCTGGACGTCCGTGAACTCGGCTCCGCCTACCTCGGCGGACTGAGCCTGGCCGAGCTGGCTGCCGCTGGCCTGGTGACCGAAAAGACTCCTGGCCGGCTAGCCCAGGCTTCCATCGCGTTCGGTTGGACCCAGGCGCCGGTGGTGAACTGGGTGTTCTGACCCGCCGACAAGGCTTCGCCCGGGCTTGATGGGTGAAATAATCGGACGTGCCCGAAACCACCCCCACCGTCGCCGACCGGTCCGATCTGTCGGACGGAGCCGACTGGATCCCGGTTTCGCCGCTGCTGGTCAACGCCAAACGCCGCACCGCGCTGATCGTTTGCCCGCTACCGATCCTGGGTGGCTGCCTGCTCGGCGTGCTGGTTTCGCCGTGGTGGCTGCTGCTCGCCGCGCCGTTCGCGTACGCGCTGGTCACCGGACTTTGGCTCAGCCCGCGGCGGGTCGCCGCGATCGGCTACCGCGAACGCGCGGACGACCTGAGCGTGCGCTCCGGCGTGCTCACCCGCACCGTCACCCTGGTGCCGTACGGACGGCTGCAGTCGGTCGAGCTTGAGCAGGGCCCGATCAACACCCGCTATGGGCTGGCCCAGGTGGAGGTGCACACCGCAGGCTCTACCAGCATCACCGTGCCCGGTCTGCCGCTGGCCGAGGCCGAGGGGCTGCGCGATCGGCTGGCGACCCGCGTCCAGACCCGGGACAGCGGACTGTGAGCCTGCCCGCAACCGCCGATCAGGCACCGGTGGTCGCGATCGAATCGCCGCCGCCCATCGATGATCATCGCTGGCAGCGGACTCCGTTGCGCTCGATCCTCGGGGTCGGGATGGGGCTGCTGGTGGGCTGGGTCATCTTCATGTTCAGGCAGGCCAGAGACTTCTTCCGCGAATCGCTCGACCTCGATCCGAACCGGTTGCTTCCGCTCGCGATCTTCGCTGCGGTCATGCTGGGGCTGGTCGGGTTGGCCTTCACCGTGCGGGTGCTGGGCTGGCGGCGGTTCCGCTATGCAGTTACCGACGCCTGCGTCCATGTGCGCCAAGGCGCGATCTTTCGCACTGAACGGTCAGTGCCGTTCACCCGGATCGAGGCAGTCAACCTCGACGAGCCCTTCGGCCAACGGCTGCTTGGGCTCGCAATCGTGCGCATCGAGGTGGCCGGAGGCACGGATTCCAACCTCGAACTCAGCGGCCTTCGCGCCGGGGACGCGATCGCGTTGCGCTCGCGACTGCTCGCTGTAGCCCACCCCACCCAATTGGTGACGTCAGCGAAGCACTCAACGGACACTGGTCGCGACGAACGATCCGAGCCCGCTGAGGTGCTGTTCAGCATTCCCAGCGGCCGGGTACTGGAGTATCTGCCCCTGCGGCTGACGACGTGGCTGATGCTCGTGACCACGCTGCTCACGATCGGCTGGGCAATCACGTCGGCGATGCACCAGGGCGGCCTGGCCGCCATCTTCCCGGCGCTCACCACGATCGGCGCGGGCACCGCACTGGTGCGTAACGTCCTCGCGCAGTACTGGCGGCTGCGTAGCTGGCGGGTCAGTGCCCACCCCGAAGGCCTGCAGGTAAGCCATGGCCGACTCAGCCGGAAGACCGCAACCATCCGTCCCGGGCGTGTGCTCGGATTCACGCTGACCCAGGGACCGCTGCTCCGCCACAAAGGTTGGTGGGAGCTGGAGGCGCACGTTGCCGGCTACGCCGGGCAAAGCGAGCCGGCGGGGGCGGTGTGCCCGCTCGCTACCTCCGCCGAGGTGCGTGACGTCCTGCCACGACTGCTGCCCAATCTCGCGGACGGTGCCGCCGACCTCGCCGCGCAGGTGCTGGCTCCGGGCCTGGCCGGGCCCGGCTGGCTGCGTCCCCACCCGGGCTCGCGCTGGTTCGATCCGGTGGGCTGGCGCCACCGCGGGCTGCGCTGGGACGAGCGTTACGTCGTGCTTCGCCGCGGACGCTGGCTGCGGCGCGTCGACGTGGCCGACCGCACCCGGCTGCAACTCGTGGAGACCGTTGCCGGACCGTTCGCGCTCCGCTTGGGCTTCGCCAACCTGCGCCTGCAGTTGCCCACGGGCGACATCGTGGCGCGAAACCTGCCCGTGGCTGAGGCCGAGCGGCTACGCGACGAACTCGCGCTCACCCGTCCCTGACCCTCAACGTCACCCGAACTTCGCTCCCGAATGGGACGTTTGCTCCCGACAATTCGGGAGCGCGAGTCCCCTTCGGGAGCTAAGTCGAGATTCATTAGGGGCGCGAGGTCTCGACAAGCTGAATCGGGCCGAATCGGGTGGAATCGGGCCGAATCGGGTGGGATCGGGCTAAGTGAATGGCAAGGGTTCGGCGTATCCCCGGATCCGTGCGGGATCGGCTTGCTCGAAACCGGTCAGGATGCGGCGCCGGAACCGATCGAGGTTCGCCAGGTCAGGCCAGTCCCAGCGGGCCACCGACCAACCAAGAGCACGTATGTCGGCCTCTCTCGACTTCTCCCGCATCACCGCGGTCGCAGCCTGCTCCGCGCCGCCCGAGTATTTGACCTTGCCGTCGAACTCCCCCACCACACCCAGGTCGAGCCAGGCTGCGTCGGTGCGGGCGACCCAATTGCCGAACTCATCGAAGAGGTTGACCTGAAGCTCGGGAATCGGCAGACCGGCTTCAACCATCCGGACCCGGCTGATCGACTCACCCACGCTCTCGGCGCGACCGTCCGCGAACGCGAGTGCGGCCCGCGCTCTACCTGCCCCATGTCGTCCCTTCGCCTCGGCTATGGTCGCGAACAGGACACCGCGATCCGCCATCGCGTGCAATGCCGCATCGAGAGTCGCCACGCCGCGGTCGTACCGATTCAGCCGCGCGAGATCAGCCGCCGTGCGCTCAAGACTGGTCACTAGATAGCCGTCGATCGTCACTACCTCGTCCGGCCGGAGCGGGGCCAAGCGCACGTGGAGACTGGTCCGCCTGGATCCATGCCCAGCGGTACGCCGAACCACCGTGACCCGCGCCAGCGTCCCCGTCCAACTCGGCAGTCCGTGCAGCACCCCCGCGCTGGTGTGGCTCAGCACCGTCCCCGGCTCCACCGTCGGCCAAGTGGCCGCGATCAGCTGACGGTGCCGGGCGAGTTCATCGGTACCCAGCTCGCCGGCATAGGCGCCATGCCGCACCCGGGTCAGCTCACCGCGTCCGACCAGACGACTCAACTGCCGCCGGCTGTACCCCGTCAGCACCAACTCACCAGCTCTGGTCACGTCCATCTGCACAGCCCAGCGCGCCGAGCCGCAACGGACAAGCCCCAGTCGCACATTGACAACAAATCGACAACACCTACGCCCCCGTAGCTGCGGGCACGCGATCGCCACCGAACGCAACTTCGCTCCCGAACGGGACTCCCGCTCCCGAACTATCGGGAGCGAAGGTTCCTTTCGGGAGCGAAGTTTGGGGCCGAAGCGAGACCCAGGCCGAGCGTTTACTCCGGGGTCGGGGTGGTCTTCTGGATCACCATCAGGAACTCGCGGTTGCTCTGGGTCTTGCGCATGCGGTTGAGCAGCATCTCCAGACCTGCCTGCGGATCCTGCGCGCTGAGCACTCGGCGCAGCTTCCAGATGATCGCCAACTCGTCGCGGGCCAGCAGCAGTTCCTCACGCCGGGTGCCGGAGGCCACCGGGTCGATCGCCGGGAAGATGCGCTTGTCGGCAAGGTCGCGCCGCAGCCGTAGCTCCATGTTGCCGGTGCCCTTGAATTCCTCGAAGATCACCTCGTCCATCTTCGATCCGGTCTCGATCAGCGCCGTGGCCAGGATGGTCAGCGAGCCGCCGTCCTCAATGTTGCGCGCCGCGCCGAAGAACTTCTTCGGCGGGTAGAGCGCAGCCGAATCGACACCGCCGGACAGGATGCGTCCGGACGCCGGCGCGGCCAGGTTGTAGGCCCGCCCCAGCCGCGTGATGCCGTCCAGCAGCACCACCACGTCCCGCCCGAGCTCCACCAGGCGCTTGGCCCGCTCGATCGCGAGTTCGGCGATCGTGGTGTGGTCGTCGGCGGGACGGTCGAAGGTGGACGCGATCACCTCGCCGGACGTCGTCCGCTGGAAGTCGGTGACCTCCTCGGGACGCTCGTCGACCAGCACGATCATGAGGTGTACCTCTGGGTTGTTCACCGTGATCGCGTTGGCGATCGCCTGCATAACCAGCGTCTTGCCGGCCTTCGG